>JAFIEW010000062.1 GCA_020832375.1 Cyclobacteriaceae bacterium | reverse complement strand
CAGGGAATGACATATTTGAAAAAAGATTAAAAGCTTAAAATAAGCTTCTTGAAATTTATCATTTTTTCCATCAAATAAGACAAGCGACGCTTGTATCGCCTCGAATCTACCGTAATTGAGACTTTTTAAGCAAACCCTATTTAATGATCAATTTACGTAGAATGAGTTCACCATCAAGAGAGACCCTAACTAAAAAAATGCCATTGCCTCCTAATGAATTAGAAGATAGAAAATCATGGATGTAAAAAATATTTTGACCCTGCACTATTATGTTGATATCTTGATCTATCCGTTCACCAAAAAGATTAAAAACTTCAAATTTCAAACTTTTATTTGCTGAAATACTTGAGCTAGTAAATAGAGGAGATGAAGAAAATAAATCGCTATAAATCATTAAACTAGCTTGCTCAGACCACCGAACTAACTGTTCAATTTCACATCCCTCAGTAGGCATGTATCGTAATCGAATAAAGTCTCCCTCTTTTTGTATTTTAAGCTGACCATCACCAATCGAAATAGTAGAATCGCCCCAACTTCCTAGCTGTGAAATATATGAAGATAAAAAGTCTTCTAAACTTTCTTCTGTGCGAGCTTTTATCTGGACCTTTCGAGCGGTAGAGCCTATATTGCATTTATCAAAAAAGATAAATTGTACAAATTCATCTTTTATATCTGCTGCAAAACTCACGATTTGCTTTCCTTTTCTCAAACTCCCTTCCCTCATTTGGCCTCCTGATTGATCTAGAAGCACATAGCGAATTGCGTTTGATTGATTATCTATCAAAAGCTCCACTACCTCATCAGCACATATTTCTAACTGTTTTGGCAGTTTGATATTTTGAAAACTTGTACCAGGCACTACATTTATACGAATAAGGTCTTTTTGCCATGAAGTAACATGAACCCTATCGTAGTAGGAGCTAACAAGGAAATCAGTATTGCTTAACAAAGGAGTAGTAATAAAAGTAAAGGTACTATCATCGAAATCAACCATATCTAAAAACTGACCTGAAGACTCTTCTCTTACCAATATATTTTGATGAGAAGATAATCTTTTAATCTTTATCTCCGCTACTTCCCCCTTACAAACTAGATCCGGAAACTTAAAAATAGTTTGATCTACTCTGATCAGACTGTGGGACTGCACCACCTCGCATTGATTTTCAGTATAAATTTGCACTTGTACCTGTGTGCTACTATCTGGTTTAATTCTGATTTTTTTACCAGCCTCGCCAGTATTCCATCGGTAAAAGCTTCCTCCTTTTGCTTCTAAATCGATAGAATCTCCATCAAAAAAATAGAAATGAGAGGACTCTGTAGCGGTACCCAATAGCTTAATATGCGTTCGGAAAAGATGATATACCAGTCTCATTTTAGCGAGTTGCATCGCGGTAAACTCCATTCTGCAGCTTTTCCGGCTATAAGACATGAAGTTATTGACGGGGGGATAATAGTAATTTTTTCCGGCGTCGAAATTTAAGCCAACGTACACACACTCTTCGGTAACATTGGATGACCGCAAGCCCGGGTCTGCAGGCGTATCACAGATCAAGTCTCCGGCTACCGTACAGTTTGCACCATTGGCCAATTCATAGCCAAAAGCATGCTCATGTGTGTGATATAAGCCAAAAAAGTGTCCCATTTCATGGATGAGAGTGCTTTCATTTTTGAGGCAAGATGAAGCGATCACCATATAGTCACGTGCTTGGGCGGGATAGTAAGTGAAACCACAGATATTTTGTCCTGTGTTCGACCTTATTCTTTTAGGAATGAAAACGTTTATTGTACCTGCTTCTTGGTATGCACTTAAAGCTCTTTCTTTTGAGCGATCAAAATTTACAAAATCAGGCTGCTGAATATAGTTAATAAAACAAATTTCGAAAGACAAACCTGCACCTTTAAAGGCGCGATTGAGACTCTCAAGCTCTTCACTAAGCTGTTCAAAAGTAATACTAGGATCGCCATTTTCATCTACAATCACATGAGCGGTAATTGCAAGGTTTTTTATATCTGATTTCTCTTGAAGCCCTAAGGGATCGATCAGTTGATTTTGAATAAAAGATTCCAATTGAATTTGGTCGTCGCTAATGTCTGTTTCACAAGAATCAGAAACACTAGGCGTCTGACTTAAGAACAACATCATCCCTATCAATAAATACGATAGCAATCGTAAAAAAGAAAAATTCAACTTGCGCTTCAACACTCTTCTTTATTCTGTAATTTTCTTGGCTTCAATTATTTTATTTCCGTCAATGAGTAAATATTTTGAGTTGATCAAATCCTCAATGGATTGATAATTTAAAAAGTATAACGGAAAAATTCAGGAACAAAATATTTTAATACGGCAAATTAATGTTGAAATCAGTATCATCTGGCTCAGCATCATCTAGGGATCATTCAAGAGCGGTAATAAAACGGCTGATATGAGCAAAAGGATAACCTTAAGACCTCATTCCACGAAAAAAGCACACTCTCTAAGATGATGAAAACTGATGAATCATCCACCGAACCTAATTTTATAAAAGATAGTGATTTCAAGATGGAATCCATGCCAAAATGACTAAAACCTTTAACGCTGATGATTAGCTTGAATAAGCATTTCTACCATAGTATCTCACATAATGAATATTCAATGCTTTCCTCATCAATTTGTCGCAAGAATGACTAACCAAAAAACCGGATGACACTAAGGTAAATTGGAATCCCTAGTGAAATATTGAAGGGGAAAGTGATACCTAATGCCATAGGCAAATAAACTCCAGGATTGGCTTGAGGAACAGCGAGCTTCATTGCTGCAGGCACAGCAATATACGAAGCGCTACTTGCGAGTATTGCGATGAGGAGCCGATTACCATTGCTCTCTAAGAAGAATCCAGAAAGATAGGCCATGACTACACCATTAATAATAGGGATGAAAAGTGCTACAGCAAAAGCAAACCAACCATTGTTCCGAAAGCTCTTCAAATGCCGGCCAGTAGTGATCCCCATATCTAGCAAAAATACTGCGAGGAAACCCTTAAATATATCAGTAGTAAATGGCTCAATACCTCTAGCCTGCTCGTCAGAAGCGGAGAAGCCGATAAGTAGACTACCCACAAGCAACACAATACTACCATTTTTAAGTGAATGCTTTAAAGTATCTAGTATGCTGACTTGATTGTCTTCATCCGAGCTTGTAAACAAGGTTACCAAGAGCAATGCAATTAAGATAGACGGTGCCTCCATCGATGCCATGACAGCAACCATAAATCCATCAAACTGTATATCATTGATTTCCAGAAAGGAAACTGTAGTCACAAAAGTCACTGCACTTACTGAACCATAAGCTCCTGCCACAGCGGCTGCAGTATAGGGCCCAAAGCGCTTTCTTGTGATAAAGAAGATGTAAATAGGTATAATTACCGCTGATAGCATCCCTAGGACAAATGCCCAAATGATCTCTGCGTTGAACTCACTGTGGGCCAACTCTTGCCCCCCTTTAAATCCAATTGCAAACATGAGATAAAGGGAAATAAAGCGAGCGGAATTATCAGGTATTTGCAGATCACTTTTGATATAATGAGCGAAAACGCCCAAAAAAAAGAATAACAAGGCGGGGTTCGTCAGATTATCAAGTACAAGTTGAAGATTCATAAGGATCTGCCTTTAGCTGTGTTTATTTTCATCATTAAGCAAAATCTACCGTGACGCAGGTCACATTTGGAGGTAAATATACAGCAAAGAAAGGTATAAAATGATAGGATCCATTAAAATGTGACATAAGTAACTGTGAACCATTACAAAAACCAGTACTTATGTATTATCATTTGAACACTGTTAAAACATTAAGCTCATGATTACTAAAGAAGATATTAAAAAAGCACAAAAAAAATGGGCGGATGCGATTATCAATATTGGCCGGCTTAAAAAAGAGCGCGACATCTGTGAGAAGACCACCAATCGCTTACTTGAAGAGTTATACGCATTCGACTCTGGCTCCATAGCCTTTAAACCGACGAAGACAAGCCAATGTCAATTTCGCCATGATAAAGAGTCAGCTCTTTCCTATTTTATTGGCGGGAATAGAGCATACCCTGAGGATGGTGGATTTGCGATTAATACCCCATGGACAAAAGTGGAGTTTGAGAATGACACCATCATTCTTGAAGAAAATAGAGCCTTGGCAATGGGCAACTACTATTTCACCAATGAAATAGGTCAAGTTACAAAAGTAGAATATACATTCGGCTATAAGAAAACCACAAATGGAGAACTGAAAATAGACCTTCATCATTCTTCGATTCCTTACAGTCCTGAAAAAGTATATTCCTAAAGTACGAGCACCTCTTTTCATGAGGTGCTTTAATTTTTTCAGGAAATGAAGATTTCACAAAATCCTTTTTTATTCCTTAGGCATCTTTAGCTATTATCAACAACAATGATTACGTCATTGATTGAAAGAAAAACACTCTTAAAAGACTGATCTAAAAGATCTGCTATTTTTTTAAGAGATTATCATACCTCAAACTTAACAGCTATCAAATGGTCGCATAAAGCCTAAGAAATTGATAAAACAACATTTAGAATCTACATTTAGATAGGGCTTGCTTAAAAAGTTTCAAGTACTGCAGATTCGAGGCGACACAGGCCTCTCTTACTTTATTTAATGGAAAAAATGATATATTTCAGAAATTACATTAAAGTCATAAATACCACTTATGATTTACGAATCACAAATTACGATAATCCTTTGGGCTAAACCGTAGCATGTTGATCTAAGACATTTTCGTGCAAGCATTTTCACTACTTTTGAATAAAAACTGTGCACTCAAATAAGTATAGATTTATTGATTAACAATTTAGCTGTTTTCAAGCATGCCCTAAATAAGAATAATGGTTTGGAGTCATTAATCAAGTTGCTTGGACTCATACTGCAAGGAGGTTAAACGATATTCTTTACAGATATGATTAGATAGACTGCATTTATAATACTTAAATTTCTTTTATAATGAGCACAATTTTTGCACTATTGCATGCATTAATGTCTTAGAAAGATAAAATGAAATTTAGTCACCAACTACTTTTTTTAGTCGCTTTAGTTTGCCTGTCTATACTTATTAAATTCAGCTTTATTAATCGTGGCCAGGAAAAGGATAGCTTCATCAAAAAAATTGGCACCAACCTTCAGCAGGTATATACTAAGGCACTTTTAGTAGAGCAGGGGCTATTAACTCAACTACAAAACAATTCTGTAGGGATCAGCTCAGACATTGAAAGTGAGTCAATCCATTTAATATATCGAAATAATCAACTGATCTACTGGACTAATTCATTTCTTATCCCTACAAATAATATCATTGATGAGGCTGAAAGTATAGACCTTATCAATTTTAAGAATGTATCAGCGCTATTAAGTAAGCAATCTTACAGCCAAGCTAATGACTCCTTAGTTTCGGTTATTCTTATTCCTCTGAAAACAGATGAAACTACCCTATCTATTTTTTCTGGAGAAAGGTATTCAGCTAATGTTTTTGGCCATTATGACTTTAATATAAGTGCTCAAAAACCCGATGAAAGTAATGCCATTTATATGAATGATGGCAGCTTTGCCTTTAACATTTACTTTGGCAAGACCTACCATCACTATTCACAACAAGCAATCAGTCTTTACATATTATTAGTCTTCTTGATAATCGGTATGCTTATATATATGGCTCTGTACTGGTCAAGAATACTCTTAGAAAATAAGTCCCCGTTTTTAAGTATATTTTTATTAGGCTTAGTTCTCATTGCTGTTAGACTATTGATGTTGGTATACGATTTCCCATCTTCTGTAAAAGAACTTGATTTATTCGATTCAAGATACTTTGCATCATCCTACATCAGTCCTTCCTTAGGTGATTACTTAATTAACAGTCTATTTTTATTTGCCTTTGTAATCTTCTTCTACTCTAAAAGGAATCAATGGATTAGTATGCTTTCACTGAATGACTGGCGATCGAAAGTTCTAGTATCTAGCATGCTATTGTTTAGTCTACTTTTATTGGGTTTTCAAGTAAAGTTTATCACCGACATTTTTCAAAACAGTGTGTGGACACTAGAAGTTACTCAGGAGATAAGGTTTGATTTGTCCTACACCATTTCACTGTTAATATTTATCATAAATTGGATTACTTATTTTTTTGGTGCTCATTTATGTCTTATCGTTATCACCAACTATTATTTTTCTAATCCTTTCTTGAATTACCTCATTTATGCAGCCTCTGCTATTTTTGGTCTTATCATACTTTTACTTCTAGACCTTTCAAATCTAAGTATTGTAGTTGTGCATACAGCCTATCTACTCATCTCATTCATTTTAGGGGGCAATAATTACTTTGAAAGAGTAAGTTATAAGAGTCTAACCTATCTTATTGTATCCTCCGTAATTTTAGCTCTTTATGGCAGTGTATTGGTTTACATTTTAGAAAGGGAAAGCCGAATTGAAGTGAAGAAATCCTTGGCCAATTACTTTCTGGAAGAGCAAGATGTATTAGCTGAATTTTATTTGAGTCAGGCCGTTGAAAAAATCAAGTCAGATGCAGATATTAAAAAGGTATTTAATGATAGAGCTTATAATGAAAAAGCCATTGAAAAAGCCATTAAAAGAAAGTACTTAAAGTCATACTTAGAAAAATATGACATCATAGTCCATTTTTTCAATCCAGACGGTAGTTCTATTTCGCTAAGAAATAGCCGACTAAACTACTTCGACATTCGAAAGCAGTATAATAAGTCACAGTATATGACAGAATATGAAAATCTATATTTTGTAAAAAATACTGAAAACCCCTTCGACAAACGATATTTTAAATTTATAGACCTTAATAGGGGCTACTTACTTTTAGACTTAAAGCTAAGAAGACCAATCCCAAATACGATTTCATCTTTTCTTATGCTCGATGAGCAAAAGCGCTACTTTCGAAACAATCAAAATCTTAAGTATGCCCTTTTAAATATGGATGAAATCATAGTGAAGAGCGATAATTTCAACTTTAGTAGCCCATACGCTTTACAGGTCTTGAATCCAGCCAAAAAAGATAATGGATTCGTAAAAAGTAAACATCTGCACAAGAGTGTAGAAATAAAGCCTTTTCAATATTTATTAATGTCTATTCCTCATGACCCACTTAGGATCATCATAGGTAATTTTTGTTATAATTTTACGCTACTTATCATTATCATTTCCTTAGCTTCTCTGATTTATGGTTTGCTTCAGATTAGAGGTACAAGCACATTGTCTTTCTCTGCAAAGATTCAGCTGTATCTTAATTTGGCATTTTTCATTCCTCTATTTTTTGTTTCTGCCATTAGTATACAGCTAATTTACATGGACTATCTCTATGAAAGTGAGGCGAAGCAAAAGGAAAAAACTCAAAGACTTAGTAAAGCACTAGTCAATGAGTCCGGCTTAATGGGCACTAGCACCTATGAGCAACAAAGTCTTAAAGAAAAAGTGGCCTCCCTTTCAAAAATCTTAAATAGTGATATAAAGGTTTATAATAAAGACGGAAGACTACTCACTACCAATGATATCCGCTTAATGGACTACTCTTTGGTGGATGACTACCTTAATCCAAGGCTATTCTTTGCCAAGGAAAACTTAATGAGAGAACCCCAAGTAGTACAAGAAAACATTGGTAAGTTCGAGTTTTCGAATGTTTACTATCCTATTCGATCTGACCTAAATAAGGAAGTTATCGGTTTTGCAGCCATCCCCTATTATGATTCTAGAGCTAACTTGAGGGAGAAAATGGCAGAAACGGTTACTACGATTTTAAATACATTCACACTTGTATTTATCTTATTCATCATTATCAGCTATTATGCCTCTAGGGTTTTGACCTACCCAATTAATTTTCTCACCGAGCAAATTAAACAGATAAGCAATGAAGAGGACCTACGTCCCCTCACTTGGAAAACGCAAGATGAGATAGGTCTTCTTGCATCTGAATACAATAAACTGATGCTTAAATTTCAAGCTAGTAGAGATGCTCTCATGCGCAATGAAAAAGAGGAAGCTTGGAGAGAAATGGCAAAGCAAGTAGCGCACGAAATCAAAAACCCGCTCACTCCTATGAAGCTTTCTCTTCAACACTTGATACGGATGAGTAAGGATAATACTTATGAAAAGAATAAGTACTCTCTCATGGTTCAGAAAACTGCAGATAACTTATTGAATCAAATTGAAAACCTCAATGATATTGCAACATCCTTCTCTTCCTTTGCAAAGATGCCCTCTAGTGTACCAGTGGAAACCAACCTTTCCAATATTATTAATTCTACTATTGGGATTTTTCAAAGTGAGCAAGACCAAAGAGTAGTGGCAGAATTGCACACACAAAAAGCAATCGTATACGTGGACGATAAATTGATGAGTAGGATCATATCAAATATTCTTATCAACGGTATACAATCCGTACCAGAAGATAGAGACCCTGAGCTTAGCATAGTACTTTGGGAAGAAGGAGAGGAATATCTGATGAAGATTTCTGATAATGGCAGTGGAATACCTGAGGACTACCGAGATAAGGTTTTTGTACCCGATTTTAGTACCAAATACGCAGGATCTGGCATAGGACTAGCACTTGCGAAACGAGGTATCAATGACTTCGGAGGAAGGATATGGTTTGAAACAATGGAAAATGAAGGTACGGATTTTTACATCAGTTTGCCAAAACTCACTCTGGGTCGTCGTTGATTAATGAAAAAGATTGAACATGCTTAAAGAATGGATAGAGACGAGGAATTAAAAAGCGTCAATAATATTTGACAATTATTTGTCTATCACTGGTTCTCTTTCATTCGTCGCATCAGCTTATTAGCAAATACAAATTCGTCCAAAGCCTGAATATTAGAATGCGCAATATTATCATAGGTGCCTTCCCATACTTTATGTCCCTTATGCAGGAACATAATATTTTCACCAATTTCGATCACTGAGTTCATATCATGTGTAACTACAATAGTGGTGATGTTAAATTCTTCAGTAATTTCCCTAATAAGATTGTCTACTTTAGAGGCTGTTTGAGGATCTAGTCCACTATTAGGCTCGTCGCAAAAAAGATACTTAGAATTGTTGACAATTGCCCTAGCAATACCCACTCGCTTCTTCATTCCGCCACTAATCTCTGAGGGAAGTTTATTGTTAGTGTTTTCCAGACCTACTCTCTTTAAACAGAAGTTAACACGGTCAAGTTTCTCATCTTGAGGCATTTTAGTAAGTACATCTAGAGGGAACTGTACGTTTTGCTCTACAGTCAAAGAATCAAAAAGCGCCCCACCTTGAAATAGCATCCCTACTTCTCTTCTGATTTCAGTTTTCACATCTCTATCTGACTGATTGAAATTTCTACCATCGAAAAAAATCTCCCCCTCATCAGGAGGTATAAGACCTACTATTATCTTCAAAAGCACACTCTTTCCCGTACCCGATGCCCCAATGATAAGGTTAGTCTTCCCTTGCTCGAAGGTGCCTGACACCCCTTTGAGTACCTCATTGCTTCCAAAAGACTTATGGATATTGTTGATTTCAATCATATGTAATAACTTATAAAGATCCGTCTACTCATTTCATCCCTGGCTAAAGTAAAATTTGAGCGAGCAAATAATCGGCTAGTAATATAGCAATACATGCATTGGTCACAGCACTTGTAGATGCCTGCCCCACCTCATAGGCCCCACCCCTTGTATAGTAGCCTTTAAATGAAGCAATAGATGCTATTAGGAAAGCAAAAACAACGGATTTAACCAAAGCGAAGGTAATGTTGTAAGGGTTAAAATCCGCTCTTATACCATATATATATTCCGTCTCGGTAATGACTCCCGTAAAAATACCTGTGAGATATCCACCGTAAATAGATAGAAAACCTGCTAAGACCACAAGCATTGGATAGGTAATCATAAGTGCTAAAATCTTAGGAAGTACCAAATAACTCGATGGGTTGATACCCATTACCTCAAGTGCATCGATTTGTTCTGTAATCTTCATGGTACCCAACTCTCCTGCTATGTTAGATCCTACTTTTCCTGCGATTACAATAGCGGTAATTGTGGGAGCAAGCTCCAAAAGCGTCATATCGCGCACGATCAGACTGATCACATAATTAGGAATCAAAGGACTGATCATGTTATAGGCAGTCTGCAAGGAAGTAACCGCTCCTATAAAAGTTGATACAATGACAACAATAAAGATGGAGTTAAAACCGATAGATACAGCCTCCTTCAGCGTAAGTCGAGCATAAGTGGAAAAGCTTTCCATGCTTTTAAAGAGTGAAAAAATAAATAATACATACTTACCTAAAGTCTTCATATTTGGACTGACCGCTCTTTATCTGTTATCAAATATTTTTATGGTGGCACTCTTAAGTGATGCTAGGACTGATCAATCGTAGTACACTTTTTAAAAAATGATATCAGGACTAATATTTCTGATATAGCCAACTAAATTCTTATGAGTTAGTAGTTCTCAAGTATTAGCCTATTACTTGGATAATCAAACTTTGATGCCAACGTAAAGATAGAACTTTAAGTTAAGATCAAAGACCTTAAACGACTTAATTTTGACCTAACTCGATGATGATAAGCACAGGTAATTAGGGCATGCTTAAAAACAGCTAAATTGTTGATAGATAAATCATAAAGTCTAAACTTTATTTATTTGCACGGTTTTTAATCATAAATTGTGAAAATGCTTTCACGTAAATGTATTAGATCGACATACTACGGCTTAATCCCAAGCATTATCGTAATTTTTGATCTGTAAATCGTAAGTGGTATTTATGACTTGAATGCAAGTTTGAAAAAAGATTAAAAGCTTAAAATAAGCTTCTTTGAATATATCATTTTGCCCATCAAATAAGACAAGTGAGGCTTGTGCCGCCTAGAGCCTGCAGTACTTGGGGCTTTTTAAGCAAACCTTAATAGCAAAAGACATTCCAAAATTAATTACACTATGCATCAAACTAGCATTCTCGAGAACCGTTGCTATAGGTAAAATAATAACATTAGAAAATTCAAAAAAAATTACAACCCACAATTTATGTCAAAAAACAAAACTATAGTCGTTACCGGTGCAAGTAAAGGGATCGGCAAGGCCATCGTCAAGTTATTCGCAAAAAACAACTGGGAAATTATCGCTTGCTCTCGCGGGGAAGAGGCTTTAAATAAGCTAAAAAAGGAAATTTCTGAAGAATCACCTAATTCCCTGATTCATACTTTTCCCGTTGATGTATCCAAAAAGAGCGAGGTACTCTCGTTCGCAGAAAGGGTAAAAAACATCGCACCCCAATTAGACGTGCTGGTGAACAATGCGGGAGTATTCATCCCCGGTGAAGTAATGCAAGAGGAAGATGGCAAGCTTGAAATGATGATGGAAACCAATTTGTACAGTGCCTACCATCTTTCCCGCGCCCTTGCTCCGCTGATGCAGAAGAAGAAAGAAGGCTATATTTTCAATATCTGTTCCATTGCCAGCTTTATGGCCTACCCCAATGGCGGTTCGTATAGCATTACAAAATTTGCTATGCTCGGCATGTCGAAGGTACTAAGGGAAGAATTGAAAAAGGATCAAATTGGGGTCAGTGCGGTTATGCCGGGTGCCACTTATACTGCCTCATGGGAAGGGGTAGACATCCCTGAAGCGCGTTTCATGAAGTCGGAAGATGTTGCCAATGCCATTTACTACGCCTATCAGGCTTACCCGAGCACCGTAATGGAAGAAATCGTACTTCGCCCACTAGCTGGTGATTTATAATTTTTTTTCGTAGGATGAGGATACGATCGATAATGGAAAACTTATCTCAAGGCGAGTGTAGACGAGCGGGTACCGATAATCATAGCATTTGCTCGTAGGATAAGTTCGATTTTATGAAGGAGCATATGAAAACAAAAAAGGAAGCCGTACAGCTTCCTTTTTTTCTATTTTTCTATCGCTTCTTTGGCCTTTTCAAGATCGAAAAGATCACCGATAATGCCCATCAAAGCTTCTTCTTCACCTCGCTTGCAGGCAGCTTTCAGCTGCAGAACAGGTGTTTTAAGCACCTTCTGCATCATGCTCTTAGTTACCTGATCAATCAATTTAGCCTCACTTTCAGTAGCCTTTTTGGTAAATCGAGCTAGCTCTTGCTGACGGATCTCTTCAAGCGCCTGCTTTAGTTTGTTGATAGTTGGTGAAACCAAAGCTTCCTTACTCCAATCATTGAACTCTGCTAGTGATTGCTCAATGATTGCCTCTACATCAGGAATCGCGGCGAGTCTTCTTTCTAAAGCTTCATTAGCTTTAGATTGTATGTTATCAATATTATATAAAAGGACCCCATTTACCTCTTCTACGCACGGCTCTACGCTACGAGGCACCGACAGATCAATGAAAAATTTATGAGATAACAACTTCTGTTGTGCTACAAGCTCTTTCGTAATGAAAGGCTTATCCAGTCCTACAGATGAAACAACGATATCAGCTGCAAGTATTTCTTCGTATGCAGATTCGAAGTCTGCAACTCGATAACCATATGCTAGAGCTGCCTCTTCAGCTTTTGACTTAGTTCGGTTACAAATAGTAATCTCCACATTTTTGGTTTCGGATAGATTTTTAGCAACATCCTTGCCGATTTCTCCTAATCCCAATACTAAGACTTTTGAAGGAACTGTCTTCTCCCCCGCTAGCGATTCTACCAATTCAGTAGCGGCATAGCTGACAGAGGCTGCCCCGTCTCTAAAACTAGTTTCTTGTACCACTCTTTTTGAAGTGAAGAAAATGGTATGTAAAAGACGATGCAAATAAGGTCCCGCTAAATCCGCATCTGCTGTTGCTTGGTACGCTCGCTTGATTTGATTAGCAATCTGAAGATCGCCAATTACTTGTGCTTCCAAACCTATAGACACACGAAACAAACGTTCTACAGCCTCATCTCCATTCAGACTCACAAAATATCCAGCATGATCGACAGCATGATCAACACCTTTTATCAGACCAATAATTTTCATGAGCTCTAAGCACTTGTCCTCGACAGCTGAATAATATATTTCGGTACGATTGCAAGTACTGATCGCCAAAACATCGTTTAAGTCTGTAAACTCCTTTACGTATGCGAGTAATCGCCCAATGCCACTTTCTGAGAGAGCAAAAATTTCTCGTACATTAAGAGGTGCATTTTTAAATGAAAGACTTAAAACTCTGAAATTTTTATTCATTTCGTACTGGGTATTAAATTGCCTGCAAAAATAACGGTTTTGTGACTCTTAAAGATCACCTGAAATAGATGAAATCAAATATTTATAATGATTCTAAATAAGCAAGGGGTTTTACCTTAATCCGCTTAAATACTTACTGATAATTAAATCTCTGTGGTGGAAGATGCCTGTATGCTCTCTATTAGCTTAAAATTTATCATCTTCAACATTAACAAAATTAGCTAAATCAGATTATAGATTTCATGACATATGTCACTTTATAGAATGCTTTATTCCAAGAACATAATGCTTAAATTGAGCTATGCTAGTTTACGCGGCCTATAATTTCTCCATAATAATTACTGAAAAAACAATATGAACAAGGAAATAGCAATTTTTTGGTTTCGCAGAGACTTAAGGTTTATTGATAATCACGGACTCTTCAAATGTCTCAGCACTCACACAACCTTACCTATTTTTATCTTTGACACTGACATATTAGATATTCTAGACGATAAGTCCGATGCTCGTGTAAACTTCATACATCAACAACTCGAAGCATTAGATAAAAAGTTCAAATCCTACCACTCAGGCTTGCATATAATGAACGGTAAGCCTGTTGACTGCTTCAAAAACTTACTTCAGGATGATGCACTTAATATCAGTGCGGTATATACCAATCGCGACTATGAGCCTTATGCTAAAAAACGTGATGCCGAAATTGAGCAATTACTCAAAGACAAGGGCGTTTCCTTTCACACTTTTCAAGACCATGTCATCTTTGAGCCTGACACCCTTAAAAACCAGAGTGGTGACCCCTATAAAGTATATACTCCCTTCAGAAAATTATGGGAAAAGGAATTTCAAGATGGACAAACCAATACTTTCCCTTCCGAAACTCAGCTAAACAATTTATATACTTCCTACGACTTTCAGTTTTTGTCGCTAGAGCAGATTGGCTTCAAGCCTACGAGTATCGTTTTTCCTAACGATAGCGTGGAAGAAGAAATTTTACGTAAATACGACCAAGACCGTGACTATCCAGCCAAAAAAGGCACAAGTCGCCTCGGTGTGCATTTGCGTCATGGTACAGTGAGCATTCGGCAGATTGTACGAAAGGCCAAGGCTACCAATGATGTATTTCTATCAGAACTGATTTGGCGTGAGTTTTATATCATGATCATGGACCAATTTCCACATGTAGTAGAAAAAGCCTTCAAGCCAGCTTACGAACATATCCCTTGGATCAACGATGAGGCCCAGTTTGAAGCTTGGTGTGAAGGTAAAACAGGCTATCCAATCGTAGATGCTGGCATGCGAGAACTCAACAATACTGGATATATGCACAACCGTATCCGCATGGTTACGGCAAGCTTTCTCACCAAACATCTTCTTATCGACTGGCGATGGGGCGAAGCTTACTTTGCTAAGAAGCTCCTTGACTTTGAGCTCGCCTCCAACAATGGCGGGTGGCAATGGGCGGCAGGAACAGGCACTGACGCACAACCCTATTTCCGAGTGTTCAACCCCGACTCTCAAACTAAAAAATTTGACCCCGAGCTGAAATACATCAAAAAATGGGTACCTGAACTGAATGAGCTCGACTATCCTAAGCCAATAGTCGATCATAAAACCGCAAGAGAAAGAGCTATCGCAACCTACAAAGATGCTTTGAATTAGTTATGCCACAGAATTCTGAGATTAGCGACAGGATTCATTGTTACTTTGATCTTCAATAGATAGTATTGACACTTTTTAAGATCAATACTGTCTATTGAAAATCTAGAAGAACACATGCCAACCCATTGATGGCATTCTTTTAGTTGAGGAAATCTGAGCAAAACGCTCCCTTACACATGGTCTTGCTTATACTGGAAATTGAACTTACTTTTGAATCAACAAGCTCAGTAGTGTTGAAAAGGCCGTATAGATTGTCCATCATGAGAAAGCATCCCACCGACATTGAATACCTGCGATCTGCCTTAAAGGATGAAAGTAGCAAGCAGCAGCTTCGTCAAGTAATACTCAACAAAGTAATTAAAATCCTTGGGTTAATTAATTTTAAAAAAGCCACCCTACTAATAGGTATGATCATTATTTTTTTCAGCTGCCTGCCGATGACCGCCTCATCTCAAAATAAACTCAATGCCTACTCAGACAGTCTGAACCAAAAGCGACTTCAATGGGTGTATGGTGGTGTAGGTACCACCTATGCTGTCGGTATGGTAGGCCTTAGTAGCCTTTGGTATGCAGAGCAAATGAGCACTGAGTTTAACTTTTTCAACGATAATGCCGATTGGCTACAGATGGACAAGATAGGCCATGCTTACAGCGCATACCACCTGAGTGCGCATAGCAGCAATTTGCTACAGTGGGCGGGCATGGATGAAGATCGGGCGGTGAATCAAGCTGCCATTGCAGGTTTTCTTTACCTTCTTCCTATCGAGATATTAGATGGTTTTTCTCGCAATTATGGCTTTTCATGGGGCGACCTCGCTGCCAATGCCAGTGGTAGCCTGCTCTTTTGGGGTCAACATCAGCTTTGGCGAGAGCAGCGCATCCGCTTCAAATACTCCTTCGCACGTAGCCCTTATGCTGCTGAGCGGCCTTCCCTTCTGGGCAACGGCATTCACGAAGAATGGCTCAAAGATTACAACGGACAAACCTATTGGCTAAGCCTCGATCTACACGCCTTTTTAAAAGACCACTTCTCTTTTCCGAAATGGCTCAATATTGCAGTTGGCTACAATATCTCGGGCATGGTATCTTCCGACTTGGCTAGTAGTCGAGCACTCGGCTTTCAACCCGCTCGCCGCTTCTTCCTATCACCCGACCTCGACTTGAGTTATCTCCGCACCAACAGCAAGCTACTCAATACGCTCATTTACTTGACCAATATGGTTCACTTTCCCGCCCCTGCCCTCGAGTGGAACAGCCAAAGAGGACTCCGTGCTCATCCCTTATACTATTGAACCTACTCAATGAGCTGCCGAATGGTTTGATGCCCCTCAGCTGTTTCCACACGAATCAAATAAATACCAGCGCCAGTCAAGTGCAGGTCAAGCACGCGACCATCACTTTTCTTCTGCATCAACAGCCGACCTTGGCTATCGTAAACGCTCGCCTCCCATGGCTGATCAGTGGAGTTTTCTAGGCGAATTTGCCCACTTCGACTTGGGTTAGGGTAGCTTTTTAAGGTTGGGGTGGAATGAGAACGCAGCACGAACTCCTCTTCTTCATTTTCAAGTGTGTAGTCTATCGTTAGCTCCTCATCCCCCGCTAAAAAATGATAATACCAGCCTTCAAAAGCCGCTATATTTCTCACATCACCAGTATGACGAGCAAGGGCACCTAGGGCACTACTACCTTCTCGAGCTTCCATTAAGATGCCCGAATGTGTACCAAAGCTACTGATAGTCAGCTGGTCATCGCCCATAGACTGAAGGCGCATACCTGTATTGCGATTGAGGTAATAGCCGGACTTCAGCTGATGCCGCACCATGCCGTACTTGACAGCAGCACTCACATTTTCATAGAAATCGGTGCTCCCAGATGCATCATCGAAGGCATTGTGCGAAAAAATGGTAGCTGGATAAATCTCAAAGCCACGTCGATAATTTAAAGCCCCTCGAATGGCCGCATTGGATTGACTGAAGACATTAGTGGCATAGTAAGCGCCTGACCAAGTGGCTGCAGCCCCTGCAAAAGCCAGCCTTCCATGACCAAGAAGTGCCGCTCTTAGCCGCTTACCGCTTTCATCATCAAGCTCGCCTAAAGCATTAGCATCGTCAGAAGCCATCAGCACCAGATCTTTGGCCGAATGAAGATCAGGATTTTGAATCCAGCCATCGAGGTCTTGGATGATCACCTCAGCCACACCTAAAGCTTGTAATCGACTTTGAATTTGAGAGGCTAAGCCCGACTGATCGGAAACAACAAGAGCAGTGCTTGGGCTAGTGGTAAGCACCTCATCAAAGAGTGATTGGTTCATTTCGCTAAAAGATGCTGTACCGAAAACAATCATCTCTTTATTCGGTATTGAAAACTCACTGCCTGCCAAGTGGGGCTGATCAGGGCCACGAAACACCATGCGCTGATTCAGATCAAAAATTTGACCCTCTACCAAGTTACTCACCGATAGCTCAGTACTTAATATGCGATTATCGGCGTGTCGATGATCCTCACCATGCATCATACTTACTCCGCCTGTGCCATAAACAATACCGAAGCCATCCTCATCAATCGCGAGCGCTGTTTCATCATCGACACCAATTCCGGCGATCAATTCACTATTGTCAAGGTACCAGCGAGTCAAAAAGGCTGCCAAGCGGGCGAATCGGCCTCTTTCGATAAAGTGAGAATCGAAGATATATCCTGAGAATACATTGAGAAGATCATTTTCTAACCTGAAAAGGGATGAATTGACATCTACTAAGCCATCATCGGGGAAGACAATTCCCGCGGCCGAGGTAAAAATCACTTCCGAAAGAATAGCCAAGCCCGCAGAGGTGCCCATGAGTACTCCTCCATCAGCAAACTTATTTTCAAGAGCGGTAGCTAGTGAAGTACCTTGCATGCGCGTGTAATAATCGTTTTGATTGCCTCCTCGAAAAAAGATGACATCGAAAGAGCTGATTTCATCGACAAAAGCGGCATCATTGGCCTGATTGCGTGAGCTTAGGGTGAAATTTTGAGCGGCCTCAGCACCCAAAGAGATGAAATAATTGGGAAGAAAATTGGTGGGTGAACCGCCCGCACCCATAATGGCCACTCGCTTATTGGAAGAGCGGTCGACCGCCCATTGGTAGGGGGTATCGCTCCAGCCCCCGTTTTGCTCGGCACCACCCCCCATAATGACCAGTTTTCCTTGAGCAAAGGCATCGTAGCTAGGAAGGGTGATTATCAATAAAAGATATAATAGATGTTTCATTTGATAACAGAAAATTTGAAGTAAAATTTGTTTTACAATGAATATCCAAAAAAGGATATTGATGGATAGGAAGTTATATCATCTCTACTTTGTAAAGCTGTTTTTCTTAAAATGAAGAGGAAGATATGTTTTGGTAGGCGGATGCTGTTCTCATTCCACGCAAAACAGAAAAGAAAGCGCCTTAAAAAAAATAAGACCTAGCAGTCAAAAATAGGTTGAAGGTGGATGCCTCCGGAAGTCTTGTGCAATAAAACGGACTTTTTCATGCTCTAAAATAGCAAAAGTTCCGCTTTTCGCAAAGTTTCTCCATTCTTTAGAGAAAAAAAGCCTTTAAATTAAAAGGATAGTTAAAGTTTTTTGTGGTTTGAGAGAGAGGGTAGGCAGACTATACCTGTTTTAATCTATCGATTTTTTTACATTGATTCAGTTTTCTGTCGTCTGAAAATAGAATAATGTGCTACCTTCGCTTTTGTACCTTTGATCATTACATTTGGCAGACCACTCTGATCTTAAAACTTGTATGAGGCAGCGTAGGTAAAGCTAGTAGCCTTTGGATAATTTATGAAAACAACTTTTGATTATATCATAGCGGGTAGTGGTATGGCAGGTTTGAGCTTGTTATATAGATTACTCCAAACCGAAGAGTTTTCAAGCTCTCACATTTTGTTGCTAGACCGTGAAAAGAAAAACCAAAATGATAGAACATGGTGCTTTTGGGAAAAGGAAGCAGGAATTTTTGAGGATCTTGTTTGTCACAGATGGGAAAGCTTACAATTCTTCTCACCTAGTGTGAGTAGCACCTTTAAATTGGAAGAATATAGCTATAAGATGATCCGATCGGGTGACTTCTATGAGCATATTTTAGAAATTGCTCATGCCCACCCTAATGTGGTGATTCACCAAGCAGCTATTGATAAAATAGAAGATAATGCACAAATGGCGCAGGTAGTTTGTGGGGATACTACCTTTGAAGCACCCTACGTCTTCAACTCCAGCTCGCTGTTTTACCCCAAGATGGACGAATCCAATACTTTGTTACAGCATTTTATGGGTTGGTTTATCCGCACTAAATCCGACTATTTCGACCCTAAAGTGGGAAGACTGATGGATTTTCGCCTTGAGCAAAAGGAAGGCGCTACTTTTATGTATGTACTGCCTACCGACACCAAAGAAGCTTTGATCGAATACACGCTTTTTAGTCCTCGAATACTCGACAAAGACGTTTATAAAAAAGAACTGAGGGACTATATTGATAAGGAACTGCAAATAAAAGAATACGAAATAGTACATGACGAATTTGGGGTTATCCCGATGAGTGCAGCATCCTTCCCTAGATCTATAGGGCATCATCAAAGAATTATCAATATTGGCACTGCAGGAGGGTTTACGAAGGCTAGTAGTGGCTATACTTTTCACTTCGTGCAGAAACATCTCGCCAAAATGATCCTACAAATGAAAGAAGGTAAGTCTCCTTTAATAAAACCATCATTGGAAGATCGTAAATTTGATTGGTACGATTTTACGCTATTGGATGTATTGCTAAAAGAGAAACTAACAGGAGAACAGATATTTACCGCTCTATTCAAGAAAAATCCACCCGAGAAAATCCTCGGCTTTCTCGCCAATGAGAGTAGTGCTTGGGACGAGTTCAAAATAAGAAATGCAGTACCCACTCTTCCCTTTATGACTTCGGGAATAAAGGGTTTGTTCAGAAAATAATTACCCCTACTATCATGACTTAAAAAAGGATAAAAAGCTTTACTTACTCATGAAGCTTGCATCTTTTGTTTAGGATCTTAATCCTAGAGCAAAAGATTAGCATTCATCAAAAACAATTGATTTCGTGGAATATGATGGTAAGCTTTAGCTTAGCTTGAGTTATAGAATATGATGTACTACTAAGCATTAGTGATACTAGAACATAAATAAGCCTTGAACAAGCCGATTAGCATCTTGGGAAAAGAGTCATATTCTCTTCGGCAGCTGAAAAATATTGAATCGCCATGCTTTTGAAACTTGAAGCGTCATTTTTAATATGGCTATAATTCCATTCTCAGTAACTTTAAAACAAGCAAGATATCGCGCTAGATTTAAATGTTAATACCCTCTATCTAAATCAAGCCATTAGATTACTATCTTGGTAACTGAAGCGCTTACCCAATCACTCCATAGTCCATTAAGAATCTGGTAGTATGCGAGCTTTCAAATTATAGAAAACCTCCACTGCGTCACTACTCTCCACAGCTTTCTCAGCTTCACTATCCATTAAAATAAAAACCGTCAGAAGTAGGTAGAAATTTCCACATGGAGAACTTATCTTTTGGTAAATCAATTTCACCCACGCGGTCAAACCGCTCATTAAACAGAACTAAAGAAAGTTTACGGTTTTCAAAATAGTAAAAATCATCACCGTAGCTATCCGGCTTTTTAGGATGAAAATACACCCTAGAATACAGATTGATACTTTCATGGAAATGCAGGGGGCCATAATAAGCCGTTTGATGATGTCAGTCTTGTAATCTTGCAAATTCACTAGGGATTTCTTTGCCTTTCATCGCCGGCTCAATTTTAACAGCATGCTGACTACTCGCCTCGAAAGTATTGATTAAGCTATCGCTAGCGGGATTAACCAAGAATAGCTGATGACTGGTAGGGTAGCTTAATATCGTGCTGTCTGAGTTGATTAAATGAAAATAACCTAATCCCATCATGGTACCATAGCTATATTCACCACGATACCGATTTGCTCCTCGAGCTGAACCATAAAAGTGACTCCAACCTTCTGTATTCAAATCGAAAACGCCTATGGTTTCGGTGTATTGCATGTTTTCTAAAATGAAATAATCAGGAGGATACAAGCCAATGTGCAGTTGATTTTTATCCTCATCATATTGCATCGGTCTTAGAACAGATAAATTAAAGTTAAACTCACTGGGCAGTAAACTTTTTAAGCGCTGGGATAATTGAGCATTGTTGTAGGTAAAGTTAACTTTCTTCAGCTTGATGTATTTAAAATCAGCTTCCTTCCCTATAAATAAAGCGGGAGGCATATGCTGGAGAATAGCAATCTGACTTTCACTTATCGGAATAAAGTCTAAAAGCGAAGATTTTATTTCATAGTCATTAGGCTGAAAAGTGATCGATTGATGGGTCTTTAAATCGCTTTTGATAATTATTTTATCCGATTCAAACAGAAGTTCAGAGTCTTTGATTAAACGATCATTATTCATTCTCTGAAATCGATGGGAATGAGGGATTTCGACTTTGGGTAGGGAGTCAAACTCAAGTCTATAATCTTTAAAATGATGACTGCTTGAGTTGTTTTGAGGAGATAAATAATCTGTAAAAGCCTCCTCCTCTTTACTGCTGCACACAGATATCAAAAAACCAAATACCCATAAAGTCAAAAAAGAAAAATTCTTGATCATAATTTAAAAATATTAATGAGAGGATAAATACATCGACTTTACAACAGTAAAACCTTAAAACAAATGTAACATCATTAAAACAAGAACCTCATTTTAGTATGTATTTTTGAAAGGTCAAGTAATTTTCATCAAAATCAGGA
>JAFIEW010000061.1 GCA_020832375.1 Cyclobacteriaceae bacterium | reverse complement strand
GCTATCTAAAATTATTATCCTTGTAAAACTGTAACGTTTATTTAGGACTAGACAGCTTTAAGGTATTTATATACCTCCAAAATCAGCTCTGGTAAATACATAGCGTATTTCTACATTATCTAATAAATTACTATTGAGTACTCTCAAGAGGTGCATACGTTGTTGATTTACAGATACGATTGTAAAATCAATAGTTTCACCATCTACATCATTAAGTGTCAAGGTATCTTCTGAAGCCTCCCATTCACCTGTCCAAGCGCGACCACCGGCACGGTAAACGAAAATGCCATCTCTTTCTAAAATAAGTGAGGTCACATCAGTGCCTCCTAAACCTTCTACCTCTCTATCTACGATGATGGTATTAACCGTCCACCTACCTGAAATTAAGGCTGAGGTTTCAGGATCTTCAGGGCTCACGCATGCAAAAGATGCGATCATTAGACCCATTATGAACAATATATTGATTGTTTTTTTCATGATCAATTTTAATTTTTGATGATACGTAATGTTTCACTCTTAGCACCTACCGCTACTTGCATCAAATAGATACCGTCTCTAAGGCTAGAGAGGTCTACTTGCTCATTGAAGCGGATGCTGCTTTTCTCGAACTGCTGAACTGCCACCTGACGACCGCTTACATCCATGATGCGTACTTCAACAGCACCAATGAAAGCATCTTCGATCTGTAGGTTTGTAAAGCTTTTAGCTGGGTTAGGATACGTTTTCAAATCGATGCTCAAATCCTCACCTAAAGAAAGAACTCTCTCCCCGCTGGTTGCAGTAGAGCTCAATACACATCCGTCATTGAAAGTGATTTCTACACTGTAGGTTGCATCATCAAATACACGAATGCTATTATTTCCAGTTTGATTACGAATCAATACTCCGTTACGGAACCACTCTATTTTACGTTGTCCAGCCGTAGAGCTTACAATAGATATTCTATTACCTACTACTTCCAATCCGATATTGCGCACTCTAAATTCAGCTGAACCTACACTGAAAGCTGGCTCACAGGCATTTTCATTGATGAAATCAGACTTAATTCGGAAATCAAAGTTTTCGGTCACCGGAGCAAAGGTTCTTAGAATGATAGTTCCGCTACCTTGTACACGAGGTCCTAATTCTTCAAGTGTCTGAGCATCTACCATCACATAGTAAAGGTTAAGATTTGAACCAAAGTAGCTAACCTGAGCTACATCTACCCCACAAGTGGTAGAATTTATTGAACCAGGATTACCAGGGATTGGCACTGCATCTCCTGTTTCAATAGTTACTACAGCTGATTCAACACTATAAATTGGTTGGCCATCTGCAGGGTTGACATCATTGGCTACTCTCACGGTGTAGTTACCTGAGCTCGTAACTTGAATACTACGAGAAGAACCATTACCAGATAAGTTGCTACCGTTTCGTCTCCACTGATAAAACTCGAATCCTTCAGGAGCTGTTAATGTAGCTCTCACATCTTCATTGGTACAGAAAGTTGTCTCTCCCTCTACTGTAATTGTAGGTCTTCCTGGAGCATCAACCACTCTCACTGTGATGCTGTTGGTTGTAAACTCACATCCACTCTGATCTGTAATTACAACAAAATATTCTCCGGATTGAGTAAAGCCAGTATTGTATGGTCTACCTACAGGATTACTTAAATTGTTACGATACCACTGCTCAGTAACGCTACCGAAGAAGAAATTGTAACCCTCACTAAAAATATTCCCATTTTCAATAAATCTAAAAACTTGTCCATCGTTAGTAAAGGATACCGCTCTTGAAGGAAAGTTTTGATTTCTACCAACTACTATTTCTCCCTCTATGGATTCTATTAGATTGGGGAATACATTAAAATTAACTAAGGCCAATTCAAATGGGTTTCTCTCAAACCGGGCTACCTGATCAATAACACCCATTCCGCAAGACTCTCCATCCTCAGTGGTAAGACCCGGTGCCATCACCATTACTTCCAATCTAGTGCCAAATGGAATATCAAGAGGTAATTCTATGGTAAGGGTGGCTGTTCCTTCTGCTGTTTCTCTAGCGAATTCAGCTGAAGCATCGTTTGCATCTCTTACTACATAAGTGAAGCCGTTTTGAACGTTATTAGAAATGCTTATTGTAGGGAAGTCATCCTCGCAAATTAAACCTGGGTTTAATTCGAATGAGTTAGGTAAGCGAACTGACTCTACAATACGTAGTGGTTGATCGTTATAATTACCTGTAACATTAGCCGAAAGATCTGCAAAAAAATCTTCCGCTCTTAATCTAAATCGTAGATCATCAAATCCTTGGTTACCAAAATTGAATGCAGGAAGAGTAAAAGTAACAGTTCCTTGATTCCCATTTTTCTCAATGCTGAGGTTTTCAGGAGCGATAGTGCCTGTATTTCCATTGGATTGTCTTCTCCATTGTAAGTCAAAAACTACCTCATCGGAGAACCTTCCGTTATAATCGAAATTAAGGGTTATCTCATCACCTGAACAATGCGCTCTTTCAGCCTCACTCACCACATTGATTGCTTGTGGACGTATTGGCAATAAAAGATCATTGGGAAATGAAGTAGGAATATAATCAGGAGTTACATTTATCCTCACATTAGTACCCATTACCGTACCTCTTGCCTCTTCTTGTCTCCATCGGAAGCGGGTACTTTCAGTACGAGCAGCTGCTGGAAGATCGAAAGAGATACCAGTATTGTTTGCATTATTGACTACTGAGTCATTTGGAAATTGAGCTAAGCTTGTCCAAGAGCTTCCACCGTTAGTAGAATATTCGAATTGCACAAACTGATTAGCTGTGATGATCGTAGAATCAAGAGATTCTAGCGCAAGCTGAAAATCGAATGAAATGATTTCACGTGTATCTAGATCACGGGTAGTTACTTGTCTTCTACCTGTAGAACCTTCGAATACAAAGTTTCTAGTGGTTCCAAGTCCTTGGAAGAAGCGAAATACATTATATGACATTCCGTTTCCGAAGCTAACCCAGTCGTCATTGGAGCTGAGCTGGAAAGAGCTCGCAGGATTTGCGAGTTCACCTACTGCTCCTACAGGCCTAGAAGATACTCGAGTACGGAATATAATAGAACCTCCAGCTGTCCAAATAACGGAAGGTATCTCAACATTACTGAAGAATACCGAATCGGGAGCTGTACCATCACCCTCTACTACTGTAGTACTAGTGGCTAATATCCAATCATCACCGCCGAAATTTACCATCAATGAAAAGACGGCATCTTCAAAATTATCTGTGGGGTCAGAAAAGGTGGCGACAAAATCAAGGCTGCTACCGGCGTGAATGGTCGCCTGCGCATTATCAGTGATAAGAGTAGTCGTGACACCCTGTGCAAACACAGAGCTCATTCCGATCATCATCAACACAGTAAGTGCAAGGGATGACCTTATCAAATTGTAAAATTTATTTTTCATATTTGTGTTGGTATTTAAAATTTAAAACCCAATTTCAAAAAGGATTGCAGATCAAAGCGATTTGAAGCTCTAGATCCTATTAAAGTTTCTCCACCTACCACTACATCAGCATCGGTATTTCTGAAGTAAAGAAGGCTCGTCTCTAGACCGATGAAGAATCCTGGCGTAATGTGATAGTCAGCGCCAATTACTGCACCGCCGCCTAAACGCATGAACCCACGCCCCGCACCTCCTTGGGTGAAAGCGCCATCGATTGCAAAATCATCAAAAAACTCTGCAGAGGCATTGCGCATACCAAAAGCCACCACCCCTCCTACATAAGGAGATACCTTCGAAGTGCCTGCAAAATGATATTCAAATCCAGGTCTGACTTCAAATTCGATCGCATTACGGACTTCCTGAGGAGTAACTTGCTCATCGGTTACCGAAAGCCTAGCACCAAGGCGCACTGCCATACCTTCACTCAAGAAGTATCTGCCCCGCACGAAAGCAGGGCCGCTTAAACCGGAATTACCTTGAAAAAGGCTACCGACAATTTCGATGGTGACATCCCCTCCATCTGATTTAGTACCTGCAGACGAACTACCACTCGTGGTAGCGTCGCCCTGTGCATAGGCACCTAAAGCAATGAACAGAAATGCCAACATACTCAAGCATGTTTTTCGCATAAAACTGTGTTTTGTTGTTAATGAAAATATACTTAGTTCATCTAAGTATTACTATCTAATAATCACAACATCCATGCCAGGGTATTTCAC
Source organism: Cyclobacteriaceae bacterium (assembly GCA_020832375.1). Taxonomy (GTDB): domain Bacteria; phylum Bacteroidota; class Bacteroidia; order Cytophagales; family Cyclobacteriaceae; genus JAFIEW01. Next base: position 17,903 of record JAFIEW010000061.1, on the reverse strand, counting down.
TATTTTTATATTTATTTTCATTATAAGAATAAATTAATGACTGTCAAGCACTTATAGAAAATTAAGTGTGGAAAAAAATAACAAATAAAATTGGACTACTTTTTGATATTACTTAATCATCTATTGCAAATAGAAGATAAATAGTATAATCTTATAGATTCCTACTTCTCATCTATCTTTATACCGATAATTTTAGGATAAGCCTAGGGATATGGAAATGGAAACTAGGGATTGGGGAATAGCGAGTGGTGAATCGTGAATGGTATTTTTTTTAAGGAAGCCTGTAAAGCCTTAGGGGCTGTGTATTTTAAGTGTCGGTGCGATATAAGGGTAATTCATTGGCTGACGCACGACGGTCATAAGCTATAAGCTCGCGCCAGCAGAACAAGCATCATTCATTTCATACGGCGCAATCTATACCTCGCATTGTAGCAAGAGACTTTAGCATCTTCTTACAGATGCTTACATCTGTTTTTTACGGTAGCAGACGCTTGAGCCATTGGCAGCATAGACTTATTTATCTTATCACAAACTTCAGGTAATGTAAAAACAGCAGTCTTGTCTATACTAAAATCATCAGAATTGAATTCAATACGCAAGGCAAGGCTTACAAGCAATAGTGCTTTATACACCAATGTTCACTACTTACCCCCTCATCCCAAGAAAAAAATAATTTATTAAAAATGCCTTCTATTCAAAATTTCTTGAAGGACAATGGCATCTTTTAGGCTATTTGGATTGGACTTTAATAAGTTTGCATATCTATTGGATGTACCTTGTGATACTTCACTATCTGCTGGATCTTCTTTTAAGAATTTGATTTCATCTAGCTTGTCCAAGTCAATTTCTTCTACTTTGAAATTATTGCCAGTTCCGGTATACTTTTCGTATTCGGAGGCCACAGGCTGCGGTTTTTCTGTGGTATCTCTGCGAAATGATTGCTCTCTATTTCGAGTCGACTCCTGGCTGTATCGCTTCCAATAATCATCATTTCGATTACGTTCTGATTTTTTTGGTTGCTCTTCTTTTTGAACAGTCTCCTTTTCTACGCTCTCCTCTTCTAAATCCATACCGGACATTTCCATGAGAATTTCTTCGAAGGTTTTAGGTCGATTAGAATTGCTGGTTGTATTTCTTTTCGGTTCTCCCTCTCCTACTGGAATATTCTCTTGTGCCTCTTGCTTTCTTCGCTCAAGCTCTTCCTTTTTTTTCTTGTCGCCAAAATGTTTTAAAAGGTAGTATCCAATCACCACAACGACATAAAGGATAATTTGAAAGAGAGATTCCATAAGAAATTGGATTTGGCTTTTTTTAATTAAATTTGTCGACTTACTTCAAATGATCACGCAAGCTAAGAAATTTCATGTTATTAACTAAATTAGAGGCCAAGGGTTTCAAAAGTTTTGGAGACCGCATCATTATTAATTTTGACAAGGGTATTACTGGAGTGGTGGGTCCGAACGGCTGCGGTAAATCCAATGTGGTAGACGCTATCCGTTGGGTGCTAGGTGAGCAAAAGTCGAGAATGCTGCGGTCTGATAAGATGGAAAGCGTGATTTTCAACGGTACAAAAAGCCGAAAGCCCACCCAAATGGCAGAGGCAAGCTTGACTTTTAAAAATACCAAAAACTTGCTTCCTACTGAATACTCTGAAGTTACCATCACGAGAAGGTACTATCGTAGTGGTGAGAGCGAGTACTTGCTCAATGGAGTAACATGCCGATTGAAGGACATTACCAACCTTTTCTTAGATACTGGAATTGCATCCAATTCTTACGCCATCATTGAGTTAAAGATGGTGGAAGACATCCTAAACAATAAAGACAACTCTCGCCGTGGATTATTTGAAGAGGCAGCTGGAATTTCAAAGTTTAAGCTCCGAAAGAAAGAGACCATTAAGAAGCTAAAAGATACTGATGACGACCTCGACCGAGTGGAAGACTTGCTCTACGAGATTGAGAAAAATCTTAAATCTTTGGAGCGGCAAGCCAAGCAAGCGATTAAGTACGAAAGTTTAAAGGCAGAAAATCGGAATTACAGCATTGCCCTTGCAAAAAAGACTGTAAGCGGTCGCCAAGAGGAAATAAAACGTCTCAATCAACAGATAACAGCTGAGCAAGACAAGCGGACCGGATTGCAAACGCGCATCTTAGAAGGCGAGGCAACTCTTGAGGCGAAAAAAAGCGCACAGCTCAATAAGGAAAAAACACTCAGTAGCAGACAAAAAGCCCTCAATGAGCATGTCAATAAGATCCGTCAGTATGAGAGTGAGAATAAAATTAAAAACGAAAGGATGAGATACCTTTCATCTCAAACTGAAAAACTGCGCGATCAACTGGAAAATGATAAGAAAAGTAATGAGAGGGCATCATTTAGCCTAGAGGGTTTGCAGCAAGAGTTTCAGGTATTAGATCGGCTGGTTACTGAAATGGAAAGCGACCTGAATGCCTACCAAGCTGCACACGAGCAGCAAAAGCAAATCGCCAATGAAACCAAAGAGGAACAGCAGATCAAAAATGCAAAAGTCAATGCGATTCGCGATGAAGTTTATCAAATTAGGAAAGAAGTAGAGATCAAACAAATGCAACTAAGCTCACTTAAGCAGGAGTTAGAAAGCAACCAAGGCAATTCAGAGGAGCAAAACCGGTCGCTTGCTGAGTTTGAAAATAAGCTACAAGAATTGGAGGCAGTACTTTCGGAGGAGCGTGCGGCATACAATGAGCTCAAGAGAAAAGACGAGTCACTTAAGAGTGGTATTGAGGCACTAGAGCCGGAAATTGAAGTGAAGAAAAAGGGACTTAGCCAAAAAAGCAGGACACTCGATGCTCGTAAAAATGAGTACAATCTCACCAAATCGATGGTAGATAATTTGGAAGGATATCCTCAGGCTGTAGTCTTTCTAAAGAAAAATACTAAATGGACGGATCAGGCATTTTTGCTTTCTGACATCATTGCCTGCGATGAAGAATATCGCGTGGCTATAGAGAACTATCTCGAAGGCTATCTGAACTATTATGTGGTAAAAAGAAGGCAAGATGCTATCGATGCAGTCAATTTGCTAAGTGATGCTTCTAAGGGAAAAGCAAACTTTTTCATCAATGAGGTTTTCGATCATGCACCCGAGGTGCAGCATCGCCCGATTCCTCAGGCTAGGCCTGCTCTCGAAATCGTGGATGTAGATCCTCAATATAAGGCATTGGCAGCTCACCTATTGCGCTCGGTTTATATAGTGGAAGATGCACAACAAGTGAATCAGTTGGTAGACACCTACGAAGACTGTGAGTTTATTACCAAAGATGGGAAAATCATCATGAAGCCTAGCTCGGTTTCGGGTGGTGCCGTTGGTCTTTTTGAGGGCAAACGTATCGGAAGAGTCAAGAACCTTGAGAAGCTGGAAAAGGAAATTAAAAGTCTCAATATAAGCATTGACAAAGAAGAGAAGCACCTCAAAAAACTCGAAGAAGAGCTTCAGCTTCTAAAGTCTAAAAGAAATACTGATTTGCTTGAAGAGAAGCAGCAACTCATAGGAAGGCTCAATGAGGACTATGTAACTATAAAAACTAGGAAGGAGCAGTTTGCAGAAATGCTTGCGAGGGATGAGAATAAAAGAGAGGACCTGCTAGAGCGAATCTCTCAATTGAGTAGTGATTTGGAGGAATCTGCACCACGGCTAAAATCACTAGAAGAGGAGCAAGAAGATCGTGCGGAGGAGCTTGAAGACCTCAATGAGCGCTTAGGAGTCGAAAATGAAAAAGCCAGCGAGGCCTCGCGGATCTTCAATGAGAAAAATATTGAGTTTCATCAAAAGCGCAATCAGCTTAATACGGTAGAGCAGGAAATTAAGTTTAAAGAAGAAAACTACCAGTCGAGCAAGCAGCGAATAGAAAGCAATAAAGAAGAGCTCAAAAAAACGGAAGAAGAAGTACGCAGATTATTAGAAACACAAGAAACAAGTGAAGATCAGTTGCTGGAGATGTATAATGAAAAAGACACGATAGATGCTGGTGTCAATGAGGCAGAAAAGGACTACTATGCGATAAGAGCACAGATTAGCGAATTAGAGAAGGAGATTAGAGCTTTTCAAGCAAATAGAGAGCAGGCGGGTAGTTTACTTGAGGAATTACAGAATAAGCTCAATGAAAACAAGTTGTCATTACAGGCAGTGAAGGAGCGCCTATCTGTCGAGTTTAAGGTAGACCTTGACGAGCTCCTCGAAAGCTCCAATAAGCTGGCAGAGGAAGAATTTCCCATTGAAGAGCTTAAAAAGCGAGTAGATGCTATTAAAGAGAAAATTGAGCGCATCGGGCCAATCAACCCCATGGCAAAAGAGGCTTATGAAGAGATAAAGGAGCGCCATACTTTCATTACAGAGCAGAAAAACGATCTACTTCAAGCAAAAGAATCTTTGCTTAACACCATATCGGAGATCGACAATGTAGCTCAAGAAAGCTTTCTGAAAGCATTTCATGAAATTAACACGAATTTTCAAAAGGTATTCCGAAGCTTATTTACCGAGGAAGACCAATGCGAGCTTCGGTTGGCAGAGCCGGATAATCCATTAGAATCTGAAATTTTAATCATGGCGCAGCCAAAAGGTAAGCGACCACTAAGCATCAATCAGCTGTCGGGTGGAGAAAAGACGCTTACAGCTACCTCGCTACTTTTTGCGATATACCTGCTTAAACCAGCACCTTTCTGTATTTTCGATGAGGTCGACGCTCCACTTGATGATGCTAATATTGATAAGTTCAATAATATCATCAAAGACTTTGCTCATCATAGTCAGTTTATCATTGTAACCCATAATAAGCGTACAATGGCTCAGACAGATGTGATCTATGGCATCACCATGGTAGAGCAAGGGGTAAGCCGTGTGGTACCTGTAGATTTAAGGGAATTGGCTTAGGGGTGTGAGTAAAGAATTATCGAATTATAACCTTAAAACGATGAGTAAGGACCTCATTGGTCAATGTATTTTACTTTCAGTTCATCGGAAACTAGGCCAACTTCTTTTAAGATGGTTATCAATTGAATTAGTATTTCTTTTATCTTGGACTTAATACGCTTTACCAAACGCATGCATTCTCTTAAAAAAAGCTTCGAAGCTTAGGCTCTAGCATTTTTGTAGTAAGCATCTAGCTAATATTATCACTGGTATTCCAATTGAAATAACTGCTAAAAGTCAGTTGAGAGTATTAATATAGATTATGCTTTTTTTTACAAAACAAGTGGATTTATTCCTGTTTCATTGAGGTTTTTGATGATAGTTAGCATTTTTAGCTCCGATGGTTCTGGGTGAATTTGTAGTAAGAAATACCGATAATATTTCCAGTTGTTTCCAAATAGAAATATGGTATTTTCTGATTATACGTATATTTTTTTACTGGTAGCTTCTCTTACTTCAAATACATTTTTACCCTGATGGGCTATTTCAAAGCTTAGTTCAAGAAAGGCATTCTCTTGATTTAATTTTGTGTTTTCATATCTAAATACGAAAAGGCTTGTATTACGACTACGTGATTCTGCCGCTACTAGAGTCAGTTTGTTTTGGATAGGGAGTTGTGCTCCTATCTCTTCGTTTATGAGACCATAGACTACACTTTCATAAGAAAAGAGTTTAGTTTTTGTATCTTCATTGTCTGTACCTATGATGTAAATAGCTGGTGTATTAGATGGGCGATAGCGCGGTATACAGTCGATTTTTTCGTTGAGTATTGGGTTTTCAATGATTGCCTGAATCACCGCTTTCAGCTGGGGAGGATCTGCCTTGGCAGTACTAATGTTTAATAATATTAAAAAAATCATGACGGTTTTAAGTAGGGCTTTCATATTTCAATAAACTTTTAGAGTTATGATTAAATATAGTGAAAGTATTACATATTTTTGTGTTTTATGAACTAATCCGCCTTTTTCTATGAGTATAAACTATGTAAGAAATTCACTCTTTGGTTCTCCTTTGGTCTTTTCCTCTAACATACTAGAACGGCGAATAAAAGAAGGCGACCCCTATACTTATCATCGATCGCTTTCAGATTATCAACCTACTCCCGTGCATAATTTGAATCGATTAGCGAAATTTTTTGATTTAGAGAGTTTAATAATCAAAGATGAGAGTAAGCGATTTGACTTGAAGGCATTTAAAGGATTGGGTGCATCTTATGCATTAGAAATGTTAGTAAGACGTGACTCCAATGTTAAAGGGGTATGTTCTGCAACCGATGGTAATCACGGACGAGCCTTGGCTCGATTTGCTCAATTAAAGTCATTACCCTGTAAGATCTATGTGCCTCAAGGTACTACTGAAGGCAGAGTGTCTGCAATAGCGGCTTATGGAGCGGATGTTGAAACGGTATCAGGTGATTATGATTATGCAGTAAAACAAGCACAAATTAGAGCTCAGGAGCAGGGGTGGTATCAAGTACAAGATACCGCTTGGGCAGGCTATGAGGAGATACCGGCTGATATTTTAGTTGGGTATTTTACTCAGGCTATTGAGTTGGAGCAACAGATAAATTTGTATTCACGTCCTACCACTTTAATTCTAACAGCTGGGGTGGGTACATGGGCAGCATCTCTTGCCTACTTTTGGAGGGATGCTATCAGTAGTGGACAGATGGAACTCATTTTGGTTGAATCAAAAGAAAGTGCCTGTTTTTATGAGTCCATATTGGAACGTAGTTATAGGTCTGCTAGCGGTACTCAAGTGACGCTGATGGCTGGCTTAAATTGTGCTACACCTTCGCCTCATGCTTGGGATATTTTGAAGGGATTGGTGAAATACACCGTACAAATATCCGATGAGAAGATAGTTACTGCGATGAAGGCTCTACGTGAAGAAGGTATTGAAAGTGGTGAAACAGGAGCTGCGGGAGTGGCAAGTCTTTATGCTATGAAGGAAAAGGGGCTGATAGGTCAACTCATCCCACGTAAAAATAACATTTTATTATTTAGCACTGAAGGTGCTACAGACCCCAAACTATACGATCTAATGCTAGCTCAATGAGCTAGAGAGAAAGCTAAAAAAGCATAAACTTTTATCCATTAGAAACGAGTTTCTTTATGTCATCTTTAGCATTTAGGTTAAGCTCAAGAGCCAATAAAAATAGCTTGCTTGAGTTTTCAGAACACAGTATTTTGCCATCATGATTGTTTGCAAGAGTAGCTGACATAGACAATGTAAACCGATCATCTGTTTCCTCTATTGGCTGAAGGTGAAGTTTAAACATGTCGATAGGTTGTGATTCATAGGAGTAATAGACGATGAGTCTACTATTATCTACATCAAAGTTTAAAAAAGTTTGGTTGTCTTCTTTTGGATTAATTTTTTGAAATTCTATTAGGATGTTTTCTAGAATAAGTGCCAACACATGTGTATCTACCCACATTTGACTAGGCTGATGTTGTTTGTTTTCTTCGTATGTAGCTACATTGTAGCCCTTTTCAACAAGTTGTAAACTGAGTTGATGTAGGAATTGAGTAAATTGAATTTTTTCTTTGTTGATTCGTACATCAGAAGGATCAATATGAGACCAAGAAATTAGATTATCTAATTGAATCATCACATTGGTCATCATTGCGCCAATTTTTTTAAAGTTTTCTGATGCTTCGCTTTGCGTGAGATGTCCGCCTGCGAACAGACTCATGATACCTTTTAGACTTGCTAATGGGCTTCTGATATTGTGGGACAGCATGAATAAAATTTTATCTTTCAGGCGGTTTTCATTTTCAATTTTCTTTTTTTGCTGCTCTATTAATTCATTTTTATTGATAAGGTTGATTTGCTGGTTTTTGAGCTTTTTATTTTGATTCCTTATTTTGAAAAAGAGAATAGCAAAAAACACTAGGAATACCAGAGCTGAGAGCAAGTAATAGGTGTAAAATTTTTTTTGTTGTCTACTTTTTTCAATTTCTGCAAGCTGTAGCTGATTCGTTTTTTCTAGTAAATCTAGTTTTAATTCATACTTTCTAAAGTCATAAAGAACATTTGTGAGGTTGCGTAGCATAGGTACATTGAACAGGCTATCTTGCATAATGGTGTATTGCTGAAAGTAGCGGTAGGCGCTATCCGGCTTTCCTTGTAGGTCGTAGAGATTTTTATAAAGCAGGTAAGTGTCGGTTAGTTCTAAATTTGCTTTGGTAAACTTTGAATAGAATATTGAACTATCAAGGGTTTGTTTTGCTAGATCATATTGTCCTATGAGGATTTTTGCTTCTGCAAGATTGTTAAACGAATTGATCAAACTAGCAAATGCTCTTTCTTCCTTTTTAATCGGGATTGATTTTTTAATTATTTGAATTGCTGTATCAATTCGATTTAAACCGATAAGTGCCTTACCAATATTATTAAAATTGGTGCCTATTCCGATATCGCTATTTAGTTGGGATTTGAGTCGCAGCGATTCATTAAGATTAATTAATGCCTCTTCGTATTGATTTTGTTTGAGGAGCGTGTGCCCATAATTATTGAGAGCCAATGAAATAGAAAGCGTATCATCCATTAATGTGAATAGATTGATGGCTCTTAACTCAAATTTTTCGGATTGCTCATAATCTTTAAGGTATTTGAAAAGGGTAGCAAGGCTATCATATACTCTAGCTTCCCAAATTTGATTTTTGCTTTCTAGTGCAAGTTCGAGAGCTTTGTTAAAAGCATTTAAGGACTGATCATATGCACCTAATCTCATTTTCCCATAACCTAATGTTTCATAGTACCGAATATATTCGATAGTATCACTTTCAAGGTCATTTTCAAAAATGTTCAACTCTTCTAAAATGGATATAGAAGCCGCTGGGTTTGATAAAGTTATACTTCTTGCTTTGTTTATTTCTTTCCTAAGCTCTGTATGGGAGCTTTTTTGTTTTAGATTGGCTTCTTGAATTGCAAGTAAAGGATATTCAAAAGTTAATGAAAAGACTAATACGATTGTAAACAAGATAAAGAAGGCATGATTCATATGATTTATAAATAAAGATCATTGCAAATTTCCTCTTTCGTGATTGCTAAAAAAAAGGTTTGGAAAACAAATATACAAAATTAATATATTCTTTTAGAGTTTCATCCTACACATGTACTTTTTAAGTAGGATTTAGAGTAGTTCGCTTTATATTTATATTGTCTTAACGTTCAGGTTCTTATATAATTTTTTCAGTAAAAACTAAGAAGATTCTCACAGATTTAAAGTTAAGGTTGGCTTGGATTTTACAATTAATTTGTATCTTAGAAGGAATAAAAGAGTTTTCTGCTTGAAAATTTAATCGACGATTCACCAAGAATCAAACCGCACGAATAAAGCAACCATTAATCACCTAATATAAACCCATTTAGACTTATGGCACTAGGAAATAATGTTAAGAAGGATAGTAAGGATAAACTCATACCTGAAAAAAAGAAAACTAGAAAGGCCTCAGAAGACTCAGCTGAGGTCAGCGTGAAGCTTGATGTAAGTAAGTTCAATGATGTTGAATTACAGAACTGGATTCAAGCAGTAAATAATCAGTCTATAGTCTCTGTTGTGGATAAGGGCGGGTATATATTAGAAGTAAATGATCTTTTTTGTGAGACGAGTGAATATAGTAGAAAAGAGTTAATAGGTTCAAAGCAGAATATTGTTCGTCATCCTGATATGCCTTCCGAAATATATGATGATTTATGGGCTACGATCACCCAAGGTGAAATTTGGAGAGGTGAAATTAAAAATAAAACCAAGTCGGGTGATTTTTATTGGGTAGATGTATGTATTACGCCGATAATAGGAGAAGATGGCGATCCTGAAAAATACATTGGTGTAAGAAATATTATCACAGACCAGAAAGTCAATGAAGAGCGTATTAAATCTTCTGCCATAGCTAATCAACTTAAAGCAAGACAGCAAGAAACAACCAAGAAAATTTTGGGCATTTTTAATAATCCAGATTTAGGAGTAGAGGAGATTTTAAAGTCCACCGCCAATTCACTTATCAACGGATTTGCCTCTAAAATTTATTTGTCATCCGAAATAGTATATGAAGGGATTGCAATAAGAGCTGAGGGGTTTGACGCTGATAATATTTTACGAAAGGAAGTTTTTGAATCCATCGATGGTAAAAAGGGATCATTTTCAATTTCTATCAAAAAAGGGGCTAAGCCTTTGGAGTTGACCAGAGATGAGATTAGTTATTGCCAGAGTTTATCATTACTACTTGCTGCAGGTATAAATACGGTGACGGGTCGTCAAATTTTAAATGAAGCGCAAGAGGCTAATGCACGCTTGAGAGAACAGGAAGAAGAGATCAGACAAAACATGGAAGAGCTTGGAGCTGCTCAGGAAGCATCTGAGCGAGAATCCAGAAAGAATAAACAAATCCTTGATGGTTGTGCGGATGCTATTTTAATTACAGACAGCACTAATGGTATCATATACACCAACCCAGCAGCAGAAAAGCTATGGGGATTGGATAATGCCGCTCTTTTTGATTTTCATTTGAAAGATTTGGTAAATGAGCAATTTCAAAGCGAAATGGAAGAGGGCTTTTTAGGATTTATTGAAGGAACACCAGAGTCAAAACAGAGTAGATCGAGAGAATTGACCATTAAGCGGGCAGATGGAGACACTGTTGATTGCCTTTTGACGCTTAGTATAGCATCTACGGGTTTAGATACCTTTTACACAGGTTTTATTAAGGATATATCTGATGCTAAACAACAGCAAAATGAAAATAGAGCTATTCTAAGCGCAATAGACAGTGCTTATGCTGCGATGCAACTTAATCCTGAGGGAGAAATTGAAATTGCCAATCAAAATATTGTCAACTCCCTTAATATTTCTTCTACCGAAGAGCTTGTAGGTAAGCGTTTTCATAATTACATAGATTCAGAAAACCTTAAGTCAGATGCATTTAAAGAATTTTGGGCGAAACTACAACAAGGTATCCCTCAGTCATCAGACTTTACTTGGAAAGATTCAGAGGGTGGGGATGTGTTTTTAACAGCTACCTTTACCCCTATTTTTGACCGAAACAATACGGTAAGCCGAATTTTACTCACGGCAATGGATGATACTGACTTCATCACTACATTTAATGGCATTACGGAATTTATAACTGAGTTAAAATCGGGTAACTTTGAGACTAAATTCAATTTACGTCGTAGACAGATTACCGGTGAGTTGGCTGGGGTAGTAACAGATCTTGAGAGCTTAAAAGATAATTTGAAAGAAGTTGTTGGGGAAGTAAATAGAGTCGTAAAGCAAGCTGGTGAATTGGGTAATCTTAAAGAGCGTCTTGATATCACGGGCGTGCAAGGAGATTGGGAAAGTTTGACTAATGCTATTAATCTTTTATTGGATAGTGTTTCTGAACCTATCCTTGAAATTAGTGGTGCGATCAGTGGGCTTGCACAAGGTGATCTCACAAAAAGGGTGAGTTCAAATGCTAAGGGTGATTTAGCGGAAATGTCAGAGGGGTTAAATTTGGCTATTGTCAATTTAAATGAGCTCATGCAAAGTATTGAACAAAATGCCTTCTCTGTGGCATCTTCTTCTGCTCAAATGCTTGAGAGATCCGAAAGTATGTCTACAAATACGACTGAAGTTTCGAGTGCCATTACACAAATGGCCGAAGGTGCTCAAGAGCAGGCTAGCAGAACGGATGAATCAAGTAAATTAATAGAAGAAATCATGCGGTCAGCTCGAGATATGGGCAAGAAGTCTGAAAAAATCAATCAAGCCGCTGATAAAGTTAAAGCGATTTGTAATGAGGGACTTGAGATCATTAGAATTGTGGTCAATACGATGAGCGAGATCAATGAGTCCGCTGGCATTACATCCAATAGCATTGATGTACTTTCTAATCGATCTGAAGAAATTAGCCGAACACTTAATGTGATCACCGATATAGCGGCTCAGACAAACTTACTGGCGCTTAATGCGGCTATCGAGGCTGCACGTGCTGGAGATGCGGGAAGAGGATTTGCAGTGGTGGCGGAAGAAATTCGCAAGCTTGCTGAAGATTCTAGAAGCAGTGCCGTAGAAATTGAACGCGTCATTAAAGATGTACAGAAAGATACTACTGCTGCATCTAAGGCTATAGAAGGTATGAAAGTGAGCGTTAAAGATGGTTCTGAAGCGACACAAAAGGCACAAAAAGTGTTTACTGATATAGACTCTTCCAGTGGACAAACCCTAGAGCTTTCAGAGCAGGTGTTGGGTTCCGCCAAAGAGCAAGAACACTCTATTGGCTCAGTTGTTAAAAATATTGAGAAAATAGTGGTAGTTTCTGAGGAAACCGCAGCCGGTACTCAAGAAATAGCCAGTTCATCAAGAGAACTAGAAAGCGGCATGACAGAGATACGAAATACAGGCCAAAACCTTACTCAGGTAGCTGAAAACCTTAAGCAAAGTGTACAGCGTTTCAAACTTAAGTAAGTAATCAGTCAATGAACCCCACTATATTTCAATAGTGGGGCTTTTTTGATATATCAGATTGTTGTCTTGCGAAAACCTTAGGGCATAAAGAGTATTTATAACACTGACCTAGTAAACTTAAGTAATTACAAATCAGAATGATATGAATAATGATAAAAAGAGCGTAGATGATGCGGAAGACCGAATAGACCGCAAGCTTCAGCTCATTGTTTTTCAATTGGGTGGGATGGAATATAGTATGGTGATCGACCAAATTAAAGAGGTGGTTATCACTCCAAAGATTGCTCGCATACCTTTGACACCTCCTTATATTAAAGGCGTTGCAAATATTAGAGGAAATATCATCACTATTGTAGATTTAGAGGCTAGATTTGGCCTTGATCAAACTATCAAAGGAGAAGGTAGTCAGACCTATACCTTAGTTGTGGAAAGCGATCACTCAAAAATGGGAATATTGGTGCAAAGCGTGCCCAATACACTCAATATTTCAGAAAGCAAAATTGATAAATCACCAGACTTAGTTCAAGATCAGGATGTAGATGAAAGTTATATTTTAGGGATTGTCAATGATGGTGATAGAATGATCGTTTTAATTGATGTATTAAAAGTGATCAGCAAAGAGGAACTTAGTAAAGCAATAAATAAAAAAGAAGTAACAAAAGACTAATATCACATGGGAAAGAAAGTTTTGGTAGTAGACGACTCGCTATATATGCGAACACTTATTAAAGATGCACTTACCGCTGAAGGCTATGAAGTAGTGGGCATGGCTGCCAATGGTGAGTCAGCAATTGACATGGCCTTCGACTTAACCCCCGACCTGATCACACTTGACAATATCTTACCCGATATGCTAGGTATTGATATTTTAAAAGTGCTAAAAGAAGAAGAGCTAGAATCAAAAGTAGTGATGATCAGTGCTGTAGGACAGCAGTCAGTAGTAGATGAGGGATTACAGCTTGGTGCAGACGAGTATATTGTAAAGCCTTTTACTACTGAGCAACTGATTGAGGTGATCAATAAAGTGATGGGTTAATTAATCGGATGTCAAATTCAAATTCAATTCGTGTTTTAGTGGTCGATGATAGCAGCTTGATGCGCTTATTGATTTCTGATATTATTAGTTCAGACGATGATATTGAAGTGATAGATACTGCAGTTAATGGCAAAGAGGCTGTTGAAAAAGTAAAAGAACTAAAACCCGATGTGGTATTGCTAGATATGACAATGAAGGATTATGATGGTTTTTATGCGGTAAAGCATATTATGAAATACCATCCTACCCCGATTGTTATTGTTAGTGCCTTGGGAAACACTCAACCCGAAAAGGTATTTGATGCCATTAATGAGGGTGCATTTGACTTTGTTAATAAACCAACTGGTGCACTTAATTCTAAAATTAGAGACCTTGATAAGGAAATCATTTATAAAATTAAGGATGCCGCCAACGCAGAGATTGACAAGCTAGGTATAAAAAAGGCAAATAGGAACCATAACCCACACACCTTCTTCGATCAGCTTCCCTTCCAGCTAGTCTTGGTGGGAGCCTCAACAGGAGGTACTGGTGCTATAGAGGAATTTTTGAAAAGATTGCCTGAAAATTTTCCTTTACCTATTGTTATTGCACAGCATATACCACATGATTTTGTGTATTCTTTTGCAAATCGTTTAGACCGATTGTTTGAGTTTAAAGTAAAGATTGCTAGAGAGACAGAATCTCTTCAAAACAACACGGTCTATATTTTACCAGCTAATGTGAATAGTACTTTAGTACAAAATAGATCGGGGAAGTTGACCTTTGGGAAAACTGATGAAAAATTTACAGAGTATAATTTCCCGTCAATTGACTCATTGTTTGAGTCCGTAGCTAAGATAGGAGATGCTAAAAGTATAGCAATATTAATGACAGGAATGGGAAGAGATGGAGCCAATGGGTTATTGCAATTAAGGCGTAAAGGAAGCATGACAATTGCACAAAGTGAAAGTAGTTGTGTTGTATTTGGGATGCCAAAGGCAGCTATTGAGATTGGTGCCGCAGAACATACCCTTCATCTTAATCAGATGAGTGGATTTGTGGTAAGTGCGTTATCTTAAATAAGTTTTGATTTTATTGGTAGTCAAAAGGCGCTTTACAATTGCCATGGTGTTTAAGAATGATTGATAGTTTTTAAGCTATCAATTTAAATATAAGAGATAGCGTTTTAATCTTGGGATTGGGTATCAGCTATCGATTAAAGTCTTAAAAATGTCCTAGCGAAAAGAAATAAGTGGTATGTTAATTTTCAGATATTAACTGAAGTATTGATTTAAATCCGTTTGTGTTTAAAAAATTGAATGAAAGTGTCCTGCTAGTGGTAACACCTCTAGTTTTGGACAATATATAAAATCAGCATCATGGCCAAAGAAGACGAATTCAAAGAGATTTTTTTAGCGGAGGCACAAGAGCAGCAAGATGAGCTAGAGAAGCTTTTCACGGATTTAGAAAAGGATCATGGCGACAAGCAATCGATAGAAGCTATTTTCAGGATTACACATACATTGAAAGCCAATGCTGCCGGTATGGGTTTTGAAGATATTGCTGGAATGGCTCACGTAATGGAAGATATCTTTAGTGAGATCAAACAAGGTAATATCAAGCTCAACACCAGGGTATTTAATGATCTTTTTAAGGCGAATGATACCTTAAGTGAAATGATTTCAGTTATAAAATCTAATAGTAATAAAAAAGTACGCTATAGAGGTTTGAAAACCAAGCTTCAGGTGATGCTAAGGGATGCTGGCGCTCATAAAGATCAGGAAGAAGGTGTTAAAACAGCGAATTCGATATCGGAAAAGCAAAAGAGTGAAAGCCAAGAAGAAGTCACCCCCTCATCCCAAGAAAATGAAAAACAGCTTGAAGAGAAGAAGGAGAAAGCCGAGGATGCCTTGTTAGACATTGAAGATGAAAATATCGATGATCAGCAGGAAGATGTGGTAGTGGAAGCCTCTAGCCAAATTCAACTTTCGGATAATGTAAGCATCCCTGTAAGAAAGTTAGATCACTTAATGAATCTGGTAGGGGAGTTATTGATTGAAAGGGATCGAGTTGTTACTACTTTTTCAGATGAGAACAAGAAGCGACGAAATGAATTTACACGTCTTCAACGTATTACCTCTGAGCTTCAATATTCTGTGATGGACGTACGATTAGTGCAGGTGGCTGTACTTTTTAATAAGTTTCATCGAATTGTTAGGGATGTTGCCACTCTTGAAGATAAAAGAGTTAATTTGGTGCTTGAGGGTACTGAAAATGAGATAGATAGAAATATATTACAGATTATTTCTGATTCACTGATACATTTGGTTCGTAATGCTGTAAGTCATGGACTAGAGGCTTCTCAAGAACGAGTGAAGCAAAATAAAAAAGAGGAGGGTACTGTTACTTTGAGAGCTAGGAGTGAGCGGGATGAGATTATTATTGATGTTTCTGATGACGGAAGAGGAATTAATCCTGAGATAATTCGTAAGAAGGCAGTAGAAAAAAAGGTAATCTCTGCGGCTGAAGCGAAGAAGCTTACTGACGACGATGCGCGCCTATTGATTTTTGAAGCGGGCTTTTCTAGTGCAGAGAAAGTGACTAGTGTTTCTGGACGTGGGGTGGGAATGGATGTGGTAAGGAAAGCCATCGACTCAATTGGTGGTAATATAGAGGTGAGTAGCGAGGTAGGTAAAGGAACAACGATTAGCATGCGCTTACCATCAAGTATGGCTGTAAAAAGCGCTTTGTTGTTTCAGATTGGGGAGGCAAATTTTGCTATACCTCTTTCTTACACACAAGCAGTGGAAGCGGTTTATAAAAAGGATATCCACCGAGTGGGAAATGGGCTAGTGATTCGGCATTTGAAGAAAAATAAGCAAGTTGCGTTTTTGTCAGATATGTTTGAGGCTAAACATTTTGAAGATCTCAGCAATCGAAAGATGATGCATAAGCGCTTCAAGGATATTAGTGAAGAAGATAAAATTCACTTGGTGATTATTTCAAATAATGGCAAAGAGGTTGCACTTGTGGTAGACGTATTAAAGCAACAAAAGGAAATTGTTGAAAAACCTCTAGACCCTATGCTTGAAGGGGTGAAGTTTATTAGTGGGGCTACCATTTTGGGAGATGGAAATGTTTGTTTAGTACTAGATGTACCTGAGATAACGCAATTTTTATTTAAAACGAGTAAATAGGATTAGAGATGGGGCACTTAAATAGTTATGAATTAGATATTACTAAAGAGATATTCAGCATAGCCTTAGCAAATGCAGTTGATGCTTTTTCTAAAATGGCCAATGAAAAAGTCATGATAGAGGATTTTGAGTTAATGCTCGGTACTTATAATGATCTGGATGTGACCAAAGTAGAAAGTAATAAGAACTTCATGCAGGTCTTATCAACTGATATAAAGGGTGGACTGAGTGGAAAAACTTATCTAATATTTGAAAAAAACGACCTTTCAAATCTGTTTAATATTTTTAATCCCGATGCAAGTAAGTCCATCGATGAGGAGGCGTTATCGGAGATACAACAAGCGATTTTACTGGAACTAGATAATATATTAGTAGCTGCGATGGTTACACAGATATCCAATATCCTTGAATTGTTTTGTTATGGTGATGTTCCTTCTTATAGCCTAAAAAAACCGGTTGATTTTGAAGCTTTGTTGCATGAAAATATAAAAGACTTTGAGGTAGTCATTCAGTTAAAGGCAAATTTTCGGTCATACGAAACGAATATAAAGCCACGTTTATATTGCTTTTTTACTTCGGACTTTATTTGCTTTAATCAAGCAATTGATAGATAAAAAAAAGCATCTCAGTTTAGTTAAAAATAAGAAATAATTGAGAATGAGCGCAAACAAATCATTGTATCTAAGACACCGGCTATTAACCACAGGTTTACTGACTTTATTCTTATTGATGGCTTGGCTTTGGTCTTCGCAACTAAACGATCAAGAGGGTGAACGTATAGCAGTGATTATTAATGCTGAAAAGCTCGTGCATGAATTAAGTGAATTATTTATCAATAAATCTACGACTGATGAATTGAGTAAGCGCATAAATTATGATAAGCGAATTGTAAAATTAGCATCCCATTTAGACGATTTATACTTAGGCAAGGAACGCTTCTATTTTGGAAATGGCAAACAAAGGTTGTCATCCCCACCTACTCAAAAGAGCGAACAAATTATTTCAAAAGCTAGAGCTGTAGTTCAGTCAATGATTAAAGAAGCCGCTAGTTTACAAGGGTTTAATAATTATCAACCTACTGATAAAATTAATGGGCTAAAAGTGAATTTGGCAACTCTTCGCATGGAGGAAATAGAGCATAAAAATTCTATGCTTATAAAAAGCCGAATTTTATTAATACTTTTTGTTTTAAGTTTCATCGCTGCCTTTATATCTCTGATATATGAGCAGAAAAGATTGTTTAAGAAGCTACTTCCTAGCATTATCCGAGATAATCACGAATGCCTTAAT
>JAFIEW010000060.1 GCA_020832375.1 Cyclobacteriaceae bacterium | reverse complement strand
CCTGATCATTATATACTGAATACCAAGATATTAGCATTTAACAAGAGGGGCCTAAGAGAAGCTAGGCAGATCCAGTCAAAGCATACCATACAGTCTCTTGTTAGGCTTAGAAATGAATCCCGATCAAATTTTATTCTTGCGAATATTGAAATGCCGGTGAAGTTGGTACTTTTATTTCGTAAGTATTTTTCACCACAGTTAGTTTATTGTCTCTCAACCAAGGGTTGAAATTTTTCAATGTCTTGTAGTTAATACCTTGTTCTAATGCAAAGTCAGCTAAATTAGGGAGACTCTGATCTATTTTAATTGTTTTTGTCTGATGATAAGCATTAAAGTCATCTTTTTCGAGATCGAATCCATATTTCTGTGGATTTTCAAATATGAGCTTCAAAGCCAGCATTCGAAATACATATCTTGAGGTCTCTTCATTGAGGAGTAAATCATAGTAGCTACCTACTTGTTGTTTCGCAAACTGTCTATCTAGGCCATTCATCCCCATATTGTATGAAGCAATAGCAGATGTCCACGAACCAAATTTGTTCCTTGCTTTTATCAGATATAGAGCCGCTACTTCACCTGATTTATTAAGATCGTACCTTTCGTCTACTTCACTGTTTATTTCCAGTCCATATTCTTTTCCCGTTGCTTCCATTATTTGCCAAAATCCAGCGGCGCCTCTTGGTGAAACAAGATTCATAAAGCCACTTTCTACCATTGGCAAATATTTTAAGTCATCAGGCAAGTTCCTATCAGATAAAAATTGCTCTATTTGCGGAAGATACCTACCCGAACGCTTCATCATATGAATAGTTGAGCTGTGCCAAAAGGCGTTAACATGTAGTTCTCTATCAAGTCGTTCTCTTACGTCCGGTAGATGAAGAGGCACTTCTTCACCACAAAATTTCATGTGGTCAGGAGTCTTAAATATAGGAATTTGATAAGTAGTATCTTCCTCAGCTGTCTGCTTTTCTGTTTTGGCAGTTCCTGGAAGGTTCAACTGATAAATGAGTATTGCTGATGCAAGTGCACCAGCAATAAAGAACAATAATAGGCGAAAGTGGCTATACATTTTCAATTGGGATAGTATTATGCATTTACTAAAAATTAGGAGAAAGTAAATATTTAGCATAAAAGTCATCAATGACAGCTACTGCCTCAGTAGGAGTTTCTACTATTTCGATAAGATCAAGGTCTTCTACATTGATATTTGACTCTTGATTCAACATTGCGTCTTTTATCCAGTCCATGAGTCCAGTCCAGTAAGATTTACCAACTAATACTATTGGGAAACGCCCTATCTTTTTCGTTTGGATTAAAGTAAGTGCCTCAAATAATTCATCCATCGTTCCAAAACCACCAGGCATAACGATGAATCCTTGCGCATACTTCACAAACATTACTTTTCTTACAAAAAAGTAATCAAAATTGATCAATTTATCTGGGTCTATATAAATGTTGTTAAATTGCTCGAAAGGTAATACAATGTTCAACCCTACTGATTTTCCGTTTTCACTATGAGCACCTTTATTACCAGCCTCCATAATTCCTGGACCTCCTCCGGTAATTACACCATAGCCGTGCCTTACTAATTTAGCTGCAATTTCTTCAGCTGTCTTATAATATGGATTGTCTGATTTAGTTCTAGCAGATCCAAAAATAGATACACAAGGACCAATTTTAGCTAATTTTTCAAAACCATTAACAAACTCAGACATGATTTTAAATATCGCCCAGCTATCAGAGCTTTTGATCTCATTCCAATCTCTGTCTTTAAATGCCTTTCTGATTTTCTTTTCCTCATCAGGATTGATTGATTCGTTTGTCATTGCATATTGTTTTAATTCTTTTACCTTTTTATGCTTAAGCGCAGTTACTAAAGCCTACAATTATAATACAAATTTTAGGAATAAGTAAAGTTTTCGACTGTATTAATTAGATAAAGTCCGGTGTCAAAAGCTCTTTTTAGATTACAGTGAGTAAGGTATAATGGGCTGTAAAAAACATCTACTTGAATTGGTAACTTTTATTTTATCAATATTATGTTGATCTGACAATAAAGGTATGTAAAAAGATATTTTTCACTACTAGATATGTCTGCTGTTGAGGCGTAGATTTTAGCTCATTTTAATTTATTTCTTGTGTTTTATGAGGTCATAGATACACTCATCAAGTTGAGGATATTTAAAATGAAAACCACTTAGCTGAATTTTTTCAGAGCTAACCTTGCAGCTTCCCAATACAAGACCCGACATTTCACCCAATGCGAGTTTTAAGGCAAATGCAGGGACATTAATCGGTAGTACAATTTTATTAAGTTGGGATGCTGTTTCTTTAGTTATCTCAGTGTTAGTGCTTGGCTCAGGGCCACATGCATTGTAAATATCTGTGATATGATCATTTTCCAAAGCATAGATAAACATATTACATAAGTCATCGATATGTATCCAACTCATGTATTGCTTACCACTACCAAGTGGTGCACCAGCATTGTATTTAATAGGCTGCATTATTTTTTGCAATGCACCACCTTGTGTACTCATTACAATACCAATTCGCAAACAGGGTATTCTTATTCCAAAATCTTCAATTGACTTTATCTCTTGTTCCCAATCTGACACTACATCAGATATAAAATCATTACCTTTTTGACTATCCTCAGTATTGAGTTTTATCCCAGTATCCATACCATAATATCCTATGGCAGATGCACAAACTACCGTACTAGGTTTATTGCTAGAGTTTGCTATTGCTCGCCTTATTAGTTGAGTACCCTGGACTCTACTATCTCTTATTTTCTTTTTTTGTTTATCAGTCCATTTAGATTCGGCAATACTGGCTCCTGCCAAGTGAATGATAGCATCACAATTTTCTATTGCTTCGCCTTCAATTAATTGGTTAGTAGGATCCCAATGAAAAGATTTTTCAGCTTGGGACTCGGGAGATCTACTCAACCAATTTACTTGATATCCTCTTTCTTTAAGTAATGTAGTTAATCGTGATCCAACTAAACCGCTACCACCGGTAATAAGTATAGTTTTTGACATAAAATATAAGTGCAGGTTAATTTAGACTGTTAAACGGTGTCTAAATATTATTTGTTGGAAAGGGAGAAAGAAAACCCGATGAATTAAAATGGTAATGTACATTGGCGATCGATACGCCGTAATAATTTTAGGTTTATACGGAATAGTCTATTTCTTTTAAATAAGGTATTGTCACTAATTCTAAATAGACAGCTATTTCAAAACGAATCAGGCCAAGTAGTTTTCGTACAAATTTTTATAGCCAGATTATTAGGTATTTCTTTTATGGATGATTAAAGCATTTTAATATTGATAGAGCTAGGTCAGCTGTACATATCGAAAAGTTAGCAATTACTTTTATTGCTGTTTACTCTTCCTAAATGATCTTAGCCTAATTTTTTATTCATTTAAATTTAAGGATTAATACCTGTTTCTTTTAAAACTCGATTTTAAAGCTTTAGATCAATCTTCAAAAGTAATCGCTATTTCACAAGGTAAAATGTAAACAGTAAAGTGTTTATCCCAAATTCGTTGGCTTGATAATGACTTTACCTTCACTTATATCCGTTAGGTTAGTCAAGTAATAACGTATAAAATGATTGCTGGTACTGGGAGGGATGTTTAATTAAAAACCTCGTTATAATTAAATAAACGAGGTTTTTAGTGCGCCCGGGAGGATTCGAACCCCCAACCCTCGGAGCCGAAATCCGATATTCTATCCAGTTGAACTACGGGCGCCTATTGAGAATGCAAACTTAGGTATCCCCACTCATTTTGCCAAACTATTTTTCATATTTAAAGCTTTTTTTGTGGTTAACTAGGTGTTTTTTAATTTTGTGTTACAATGAAATAATTTAAATGAATTAACAATCCTGTGCTCATGAAAGTGTCAAATATTATTGGGATTTCTCTCATTACTATATCCATGGCTGTAATATCATGTAATGACGACGATACCAGTCCAAATGATGGTCATACCAATGGTATTAATGTTCCAGATGGAGAATTTTCTTCAGAGCAAGTAGCGATAGACTCAGAAGGCAATACCTACAGTATTGGTTTTGATCAAGTATCCAATATCAATCAGGATCCATTTATCCATAAACAAAACGCAGATGGCGAAACAGTTTGGAGACTAAGATATGAGGAAACACCGGTGGACGGCAGAGGTCGAATGATTGCCTTTTTAAATGACAGATTGTGGGCAGTTTTTAGTGTCGATGGGGGAAGTAATGCATCGGAATATATAAGTCGTCATCAGACAGAAGCTCATGCATTTGATGGAGTTTATTTAAGTGGTTATGGCAGGGGAGGAGGGCCAGTAGTAAATGTACTCTGTGAGATAAATCCGGCAACAGGGAAAATTATAAGAGGCTCTTTTCTAAGGGCACAACTTGATAACGGGAATACTAATACTAAGCGTATAGTAGCTATCGGCTGGATTGATGGGAATGTCGGGATAAAAGCAGAATCAGCAGCTTGGCCTGCAGGTATTGGCACTTCCTTTGTTAAAATGCCTAATATTACGAATGACGATAGAGTTGATGGCGCCTTTCAATTGTATTATGAGATGGATGATGACTTTAATGAAATTTTAGTTGCAGGATTACGAGATATAGATTAAAACAAGTCAATAGGGTTTATAAGGCCTTAAGCTTTCTTGGAGTTATAGGCTTTTTATCCCTTGAATGTAATTAATCTGTAGATCTAGGAGCGTACACTGTCCCAACTTTTCAAATAGGCTAGCTTATATTAATATGGTTCTTAGAATCTATTACTGCAAAATTATGGGTTAACTTAGAGATTCAAAGAGTGTAATTAAGCAATGTTCATCAATATCATGTCCTCCGTCATAAAGTACCTCTTGTACATTTGCAGGAAAATTTTGTAGCTGTTTACTTATTAGAGGGAAGTGGTCTGGTTTTACAAATTCGTCGCCTTTCCCAAATACAACAAAAGATTTAACATCTTTAAGTCGAGTACTTATTTTGTTTAGCTCAAGATCTTCTGGAAATATACCACCCCATAATATCATATAGTCGATACTAATATCGAGCTCCTGTACCCAGCGTGAAACAGTGGCTGCACCTTGTGAAAACCCAAGTATACCTATTTTTACTTCATGACTAGCGTGTAGTTCTTTTAACTTCTCTTCAATTAAAGTATTCAGATAGGTGACATAATTTTTTATATCCAGTGCTCTTTTTTCTTTGGTCATCCAGCTCGCTCCAACCCTCCCGTTTGTACCGCTCAAATAAAAACGATGTAGTCCCTCTGGGAATATTAATACTCTATGAGCTTTATCGATAGCTCTAAATTTTCTTGAAAAGTAAGGAGTAAGCTGGCCGTATCCATGGCATATGAACCATATTTCTGTCGTTGTATCATCTATATCTTTTGTCTGCAAGTAGCTGGCCTCGTTCCTGAAATTAATATTCTTCTCTATCATTGTCTTTTATAAAGCAAAAAAAAGCCAATCTGTAAAAAGATTGGCTTATAAATTGAACTTACTAGTTTATCTTTTAAAACCTAATGCAGCACCACCACAATGGTTTTTACTATCTTTGAAAGTAAAAGTTATGTAATATATTCCTGTTGCATTGCAAGGATATTCTACTTTGTTGTAAAATTTTCCATTAGCAAACGAAGTCATTTTTAAGGATCTGTTGGAATCATATATGGATACTATTATTCCATCCGTTTCATTTCCATCAGCTGTAATGTTAAGTTGATAGGTAGCGTCTTTACTGAAAACGTAAGATTGCTCTACCTTATCGAGTCCACCACCTTGGCCATCAATTTTATAACTTTTTAGAAAAGTATATCCGTCATCAATTTTCGATATTGACTTCTCGGCAAAGCTTCCTGCATTACATTGTGCTTTAATATCTGTTATGTTGAATATTAGGACAAATAAAAATAAAGCAAGGGTATATGATAGATTTTTCATAGAATTATTCATTATCTAATTAGCTAATAATATTGGCTCTTATCTTTTTGGTTAGTCGGTTAATGTTATCTAAAGTTTCTTTACTCACTTCGACAGTTGTAGAACTATTATCTATGATTCTTAAGACACCATTTACTTCTTCAAAGGTAGGTTCACCTTGGGTTTTAACAATATTGACCTTTCTGAACTGATTATCTAGCTCTTCAAATTCTTTATGTAAATCACTGATATTGGGATTGTTTTTTCCGTAGTGTCCTAGAATCAACACAATTTGATTACTAATGATCTTTTGTTCACCTATTCGCTCTTTCAGTTCTTCACTATCTGGGTTTTTAACAAGTACTTGGTTCAAAATATGTAGTGCCTCTAGCCATCCACCAAATAATAATAATGCACTTAGATTATCTCTTTTTCTATTTTGAAGGTAATCATTGATATCATTAAAGTTCCTGGTTGTAATTAGCAATAACGAGTCCAAATTAGAACTGTTGGTTGCTAATCTTCGGATTGTAGCGAAATCAAAAAATTGACCAATATTTAATCCATCAGCGCAATCCTTAATTGAATTTAGGTAGTATAAAGCTTCTTGTTGTTGTTCAAATATGTTAGTATATCCCAAATCTGTACCATATACACCAAGGTTTAATGCTTTTTTGAAATTAGTATTGTAGTTGCTTACATTGTCAGGGTCATTTAGTATTGACTTGTCGTAAGTAGTACCTAATTCTCTTAAAAGAAATGATATCTCAATAGGGGAGGGAATGATCTGAATCAAGGCGTTAAGCTCTTCTCCAGAGAGTTGTTGAATACCTTCTTCAACCTCGTCGTAAAGTTCCTCTTCTAGACTTTTTTGAAAGTCTTCTTCGCTTGGTTTTTTATCCCCACCACAAGCAAATAATACCATGCTTGCCAGTAATGCGACTAATAAAGTTTTTTTCATCTTAAGTATTTATTTCAACTCAATAAACATAATATAAACATCAATTACAAACACAAAAATAAGATTTGATACTAGTTTTACCTATAGTACCTGTTTAATTGATTACGATTATACAAAATTATTCTCATAATCAATTGTATCATTTGCTTTATTTGCTGAATACACGAATTAGCTTCGGTAGTAGTTCAAAGTATAGCGCAGCATAAAGCAACAAAGTCATTATCCAAATTACACTTAAATTAAATCCGTAGGTATCCCAATATTTGCCTAAAAACTGTTTTTCAGGTCTAAAGAATTGAGTCCTGTAATCAAATATATGTTTAGCATCTTTATCATTGTTGTAGATTGGATCAATTTGTTGAATTAATTCACCTTCCACCTCTATTATTCTATTTTTTGTAGAAATGTTTCTTACTAACTCTGATAAATTCTCATTGAAGTATCTGTCTTTATATTCTCTCTGGTTGAATTGATAAGCTTCATTATTTTCGTAAAAATACGTTCGCTTATCCTTTTCTACAAGGGCTTCTTGAAATTGCTCCTCATAGTAGTCGTCCATTCTTCTTAAGTAGGAATTTATATAACTAATAGTTTCTTCATTTATTTGATCGATTGTCCATCTATTATCAGGGCTTAACTCGCCATCTTCTTCCCTGTAGTCAACCTTCTGTAGTTCTATATTAATAATTCTCCAATCATTTGAAACTTGCGATAGGATACTATCATTTTCTGATTTCCAATTGTCCTTTACGTAGTCGATTTTCTCCTGAAGTTTAGGGATCAAAAATGCTGACTTGAAATCAGACATTCGTTCAATTTGTTCAAAAGGGTAATATATTTCTTGAAATCGATTATTTTTAAATTGATGCACGGCTAGTGCCTCATATGACCACCTGGATACCATTAAATCTGCCACTAATGGGACTTTATCCTGACTGCCTAAAATGTTATTTAACTTATCAAATGGGAATAATAAACCACTTAATATCATCTGAGGAATGAGCAAAAGAGGTATTAAGATATAAACGGTTACCGCCGAGTTAAAAGCGCCAGAAACATTTAAACCTAATACGTTCGCAAAGCAACTTACTGAAAATAATGCAAACCAATATGCCAGATGCATTCCTTGTATTCCTAAGATAGAGTTTCCTATCAAAACAAATGTGAAGGTCTGTATTGCTGACAAGCTAAATAATATAATTATTTTTGATAGTAGATAGCTTGACCAACTTAAGTTTAAGAATCGTTCTCTTTTTAAGATTTTACGATCTCTTATAATTTCCTCTGCACTTACAGTTAACCCCATAAATAAAGCCACTATAATTGCTATGAGTATGTATGCAGGAATATTTTCATTGAATCTATATACATATCCATCTCCAATAGTTGCCTTATATCTTATTATAAATGCTAGTAGAGTTGCTAAAAATGGTGCCTCTAGTAAATTAATTAGTAAATACTGACGGTTACTAATTTTCGACAAGCTATCTCGTGTTGTAAAGATAATTGCTTGTTTTATTCTGTTTGGAATGTTTAATGTAGAGTCTGGTTTTTCTGTCTCTTCTTTTACTTCAGTAAGGCTGAAACTTTCCTTATACTTACCAAACCATTGCTGCGGAGTTATTTTCCGTTTGTTGGTAAATTGTCCATATTCATCTACAACATTGGCTTCTATTATATTGAATATTTGCTCAGGATTTACATTACCACATGTCTGACACTGGCCCCTTTCACTATCTACTTGATTGGTACTTCTCTTGAAATAAGTAACTGCTTCTATAGGGTGACCGTAGAAAACTGGATATCCACCTGTATCCATCAGATACATTTTATCAAACATTTTGTAGATATCTGATGATGGTTGATGAATCACTACGAAAATTAGTTTGCCTTTTAGTGAAAGTTCTTTCAAAAGGTCAATTACATTTTCTGAATCTCTAGAGGATAGTCCTGATGTTGGTTCATCTACAAATAATATAGCTGGCTCTCGAATCAATTCTAAAGCAATATTGAGTCTCTTTCTTTGACCTCCTGAGATAGTTTTGTCTAATACAGATCCGACCCTTAAATCTTTTCGTTGCTCAAGGCCTAAGCTAGATAAAATTTCGAGTACTTTATCTTTTAACTCATTTTCTGACATTTGAGCAAAGCATAACTTTGCATTGTAATATAGGTTTTCGAAGACCGTAAGTTCCTCTATCAATAAGTCGTCTTGAGAAACATAACCTATAACACCATCTAATTCATCTGATTCATTATTTAGATCATAACCGTTTATTCTAATTGATCCTGAACTTGGTGTTTCGATACCAGCAAGTACATTTAGCAAGGTTGTTTTACCAGCCCCACTTGCCCCCATGATACCGATGAGTTTTCCTGGGCCTTCTGATATATTGATATTTCTTAATCCTATGTCACCATTAGGAAATCTAAACTCCACATCCTTTACTATAAATGATAGTTTAGCTGATCGATGACCTTCTATAAAGTTCTGTACAAGATCACTGTAATATAGAGCGGTACCTTTTTGAGTTTTTATTGTAGACCCATGTGCAAATAAGTAGACTTGACCGCTTTTCATGATAAAACCATTTAGAATGATCTCATCTTGTCCCACGTATTTAACAAAATACATGTCTACTATATTTACATTTAGAAAAAGTATTTCTCCATTGATATCGGCATAAAGATGTTTGGTTTCTTTATTATCATCAATTATCTGGCTGTCATTTAATGCTAGTAATTGTCTGTGATTGAGGTCTCTGCTATTTTGTTCTAGCACAAAACTTTCAATCAGTTTGTACTCGTCTTTCACTATATTAAATACAGTGCTTACTGTATCAATAATTTCCATTCTTTGAGGGGTGAAGTTCTTGTCAGAACCTACCAGCTCAAGTAGCTTGATTAGTACAACGACTTTTTGTTTTTGCGTAAGCGTTTTGTTTATTTTTTTACAAATCGCTAATGTTTTTACAGAGTCTCTAACGGAGGTGAGCTTACGCTTTTTCTTTTTTTCCTCTTCTTCGTTATTAGTGTCTTCGGTTTTTTCCTTGTTGTAACCAACAAAATTATCATATAGCACTACATATTCATTCACACTATCTTGATCGAGCTCTTGTCTGAAATAACCTATAACAAAGGCTCTTTCTTTCTCAGTAACTCCACCATCTTGCTTTGTGATGATAGCAAATAATTGAGTAAGGGCTTTAAGTATTTCTTCACTCATAAGTTAGTGCTAAATATTTATTCTTTACGATGAATAGATATGATATGAATTCCTAAATCAGTGATCTAGTTTAGAGGGTCTGACCAATAAAATTGGCTTTTTGTCATCTTATTAAAAAAAAGTGATCAAAGGTTTTATCACCTTTGACCACTTATTAATGATTAAGAGTGACTTAGTACGTTAAAAATTGAAAATCTATTCCTTCAACTAACTCTTCAAATTCTTCCCCAGCTTCTTCCATGTCTTCATCATCCTCATGATAGTACCATAATACTGAAATGTTATCTATCTCTTCTAAAGCACTTAGAACATCTAATATTAGTTTAGAAGAAGCTGTGTTAAAATATTCTAATTTAAATACAAATTCTGTTTTAGGATTTGGATCTTTGCTATATTCAGCTATCCAATCTAAAATAGGCTGATAAAACTCTGCGCTGTCCTCTGGTAATGATCTTCCCGATATTTCGAAAATACCATTTTCCTTATCTAACATTATTTTAGGAGTATCCTCTGTTCCTTCTAACGATATGATTTCCATTGAATTGTTTCTTTAATTGATGTGTAACTTAATTAAGCTCTAGCAATGACTGTTGTCAATGAAAAGAAAGAATATTGATCGGTCATAGGGTGGAAGTCATACAATAATTTCCTCCCTGATTTTCTGGCCATGTCAACAAAACCTAAGCCGGCTCCTCCTTTGTCAGATAGCTCACCGCTTTTAATGATGCTTTTGTAAAGTTGTTTTAGGCCATCTTTGTCTAAGCTATTAATTTCCTCCAACTTTTCTTTAAGGGAAGAAATGTGCTCATCTTTAATAGGATTACCAGATATCACAAGGTATTCATCTTCTCTTTTGCCGATCATGAATATCGCATTATTTTTACTAGGATCATCTGAGTTGCGGTGTTCTTCGCCATGTTTTACGATGTTTTGAAGACACTCCACCATCACATTAAAAACTTTCCTTTTAGTTGATGATTCTTCACCCATAGAATCCATATTTCGCTCGGCCATGGCCAATACCGACTTTGTAATTTCTTGAGTAAATTCTCCTTCATAAACCAATATTAGGTTTTCGTTGAGCATGGTGTTATGCAGATCATATATATATTTCATCTTCACGGGTTTTATAGATGATTATAGTGTCACTATTGCGACCTATATAATGTGTAAATATAATTTTTTTTAGTAAAATTCGCACTAAACTTTTTAAAACTTTATACCAATCATCAGTACGTCGTCGGTTTGCTTATAGTCTCCTTTCCAATCTTCCCATGTTTTATCCATAATGCTGTACATTTCTTCCATAGATTTATTATGATGGTCTTCAATCAATTTTCGCGTCCTCTTGGGGCCATACTTTCTATTGTCGGGGCCTCCAAATTGATCTGGGAACCCATCAGAACAGAAAAAGATTGAGTCTCCTTTTTCAAATTTATATCGATGATTAGTGAAATGTGTTTGGTTTTTGTAAATACCACCACCTATGGCAAACTTATTTCCTTTGGTTTCTTCTAGCTCTCCGTTTTTGTGGAGGTAATATAATGGTCTATGCGCTCCTGAAAACTCTAGTTCTTTATTTTTTAAGTTGATTTTACATAGTGCAATATCCATTCCATCTTTTGTCTTACTATCATCCTCATCTTGTCTTAAGGTTGAAGTGACACCTCTGTCTAATTCATCTAGGATTAGGCCTGGATCGTCAATCTTCCTACTTCTAACAATATCGTTTAATAAGAAATACCCTATTAATGATAATAGTGCTCCTGGTACCCCATGTCCGGTACAGTCTACTGCAGCTATGAAAATATTATCTCCTACCTTTATATACCAAGGGAAGTCACCACTTACTACGTCTTTTGCTTTGTAAAGGATGAAGCTTTCAGGTAAATCTCTTCTTATTAATTTATTATCAGGAAGAATAGCACCTTGGATACGGTAAGCATAGTTAATACTATCCGATATCTTCTTGTTTTTGGATTGAATTTCAAGTTCAGTTTGCTTGCGATCAGTAATATCATGTGATATCACCAATACCGATTCTAAGTTTTCACCTTCATCTAATTCTGGAATTGCATTTACTTGCATTACTCTTTCTCCAATTAGTGAAGGAAAATCCATTTCATGCGAAACCTTTGAATTACTAATTTTCACCTGTTCAAGAATGTTTCTCCATTCCGTTATAATAGTTGGTTCGATATCAAGGTCTTCAATATTTTTATTGCGGACATCGTCAGGTTGTTTACCTTGATAGGTCGCTATCATTGGGTTGATGTAGAAAACATTCCCTTCTAAGTCAAGGCGTGTGATCAAATCTGGAGAGTTTTCAGATAATGACTGCATTTTACTCTTCATTCTCTCTTCTTGTTCCGCTCTCTTCCTTTCGGTTATATCTCTTATGTTACAAATAATACCTTTAATCGCAGCATCCGTTAAAAGGTTTGTACCCGTAATTTCAACCCATATTTCACCACCAGATGCAGTCGTATAGAGACATTGTTCTGTTATTTGGGCAAATGGGGTTGCAGCTATCTCGTCAAACGCATTGCTAATTAATTCTCGGAACTCTTCTTTTACATTTGAAATATCATTCTTGCCAATTAATTCTTCTTGACTAAAGCCTAGGATTCTTTCTACCGAAGGCGATATATACCTTATCGATCTATCTTGTTCGTAGATAGTGATAACCTCAGAGGCATTTTCTAGTAGAAGCTGCATTCGTTTTTGAGTCCGGTTTACTTCCTCTATTTGGTCTTCTAATTGCTGATTTGTTCTTTTTAGTTCCTCTTGAGTTGCCGCCATCTCAATCGCATTTTGCTCAAGAACTTGTTGTTGTTCTTTTAATTCCCCACTCATCTGTTGAGATTCGGCAAGTAACTTTCTTGTTTGTTCGTTGACTTGGATATTAAATACAGTCCTTGCTACAATTACACTAATTTCTTCAACGAATTTGATTTGGCTGTCACTAAACTTTTCTAAACCAGCAAATTCCAAAACACCGTAAACTCGTTCATTGGTTATAAGCGGCACAAATAAGAGACAAGTTGGTCTTTTGTCGCCAAGTAGGCCTGAGGTGATACTTACATAATCATGAGGTACTTCCGTTCGTAATATTGTATCTTTTTCTACGGCAGCTTGCCCTACCAAGCCTTCTGCAAATCTAAACTTAGCTTTTAGGTACTTTTTCTTGTGGTAAGCATAACTCGAAACAAGATCTAGATGTAAATTTTTATAATTATCTACATTATCTAAATTCTCTGTTACATAAAGTGCACCTTGAATAGCATTGATAGTTTCGGTTGTAAAGGAGATGATTTCATCACCCATTTCTCCTAGATTTTGATGTCTTCTTAGGATCTCTCCAATATCTGCAACACCTTTTACTATCCAGTTTCTCTCCTTATCCCGTTTTTCAGTATCTTGAAGACTTGTTCTCATTGTCAACAAAGCTTGACCTAAAGTATCCTGGTTACTCATAGGTTCAAACTTTGCTTTAAAATTTCCTTGACCTATCTGATGGGTAAAATTAGCTGTTCTCTTTAAACCTTGAACCAAGTCATTCATGCTCTGGGCTATATCCCCAACCTCATCCCTACTTATCCTCTCTACCTTTTCAGGTAACACACCTTTTCCAAGTAATTCTACAGTTTCTTTGAGCGATATCAAAGAGCGTATTAAGAATTTTGAAAACAAAAGAGAGGTTCCAAGTGCGAGCAACAATATAATCAAACCAACTACTACGTATTGACTTAATACTGACTGAATAGCGCTTTTAAGTTCATCGGTATCTTGCTTCACTACAACTCCAAAGTTAGTATCTGGTATTTGTCTATAGCTCGCAATAACTTCTTTCAGGCGATAGTCAGTGTCTTCTATACTACCATAGCTACCACTTTTGATCGAGTTTTGAAAAGATTTACCCTCTTCTTCTCCTATAGATATACCTTGGGAGATTCTAGTTCCAATTGGAGACAATCTGGGATTATTGATGAAGACTACTTTATCATCAATTAATGTTGTAAGAATTATTTCACCTGTTTCAGCAAGAGATGTTGTGTCAGTTACAAAATTTTCTACGGTTGAGAAGTCCATTTCAAACACCAAGAAAACTGCTTCTCCCATCTGAGACTTCTTGACAATTCCGCTATAAAATAGTTTCGATCTCTTTTCATAGGGGAGAGAAAGGAATATGGATTTATCTGATAATTGACCGATTCCTTTTTTAATTTGATTGAGTAGATCCTGTTGTAGTACTGGGTCTGTGTCCGTAGTTATAAGAAGTTCACCTTGAGATGAAATCAAGTATATATTTTCAAAATGATATTGGGACTTTAATTTCTCAAATTTTGTTTCTATGAGTGGAGCATACAAATTAATAGCGCTATCCTCATTTTGTATGTAAGTATTTTTAAAAGTGAATATTTTATCATCTAAGCCTTCTTCTGAAGAAATTATTTCTAATTGCTTTTTGTCATTAGCCAGATAAGTCGCTATTTTTTCTGACTTTAAGTCAGCTATTAAAGATAGGGATTTTACAGCATGATCTTGAGACTTGCGGATGTTGAAATTGTAAGAAATAAAACTTATGCTTACAATAGTCATTATTACCACAAGCAAAACGATTACTGTTATCTTAGTCCCGATTGCTACTTTTTTTATCATATTCTTATAGAATTATCTTACGTCTATTATTCGTATCGCTCAGTCATCAATGACTTTACCAGAATACCATTTATTATTCAGCAAAGCAATAATACCAGTATTAAAAATTTTTAGTTACTTCGAGAGCCGACTCGATTTATTTGGAGGTCTTGATGTATATCTTCCACTAAAATGTTATTGTAACTAAATATTGCTCAACGATAAGTATTATTACTAGAATACTATTTATTTAAAACTTTTAATAGTGCAGGTAGCGATTCTTTTATTATTGACTCCTCATTTTCAGATATTTCTTTAAACGAGGCTAGTTCCAAACACGCGATTGTACTATTATTTTCGGCTAGTAGAGGAATAATAAGTAGGTTTTGTGGTGTTGTTTCACCAAGACCACTTATAACCTTTAAATAACCTTCTGGAACATTTTTTAAGTTAAACTTTTTGCCTTCTTTTGCTGCTTGCCCTGTTAAGCCTTCTCCAAACTCATACGTTAAGGTTTGGCTTTCAGGAATAGAGAAAGCAAAAGATGCTGCTAATTCAAGGTATCGAATGTTTTCGTTTTGTTTTGCTAAATAAAGTGCACCTTGAACAGCTGATATTTCTTTACACGTTAGCGAAAGTATTTCTGATAATTTATCTTCTATTTTTTTGTTCTCGTTGGTTGATATTCCTTTTATTTTATCAAGGAATTCCTTTTTACGTTGCGTTTTCTCATTTTTTATGCTCTCTGATTCTTCAATTTTACTTTTGGTATCTTTCTTAGTATTGTAAGTAACAGTTTTTACTTGCTGCACAAGTGTATTTTTGTTGTTTTGATTGAAAAGCAACAAGATTATACTAAAAAGACCAAGCATAAATACAAATGCGATTAATATCAGCGGAGTTTTTAATATCTGATCTACTTTTTGACGATCTTCAAGCCCTAATGATTGAAGTTGTTCAATAAAGACTGATGATAAGTCAAAAAATAAATAAGCAGTGAATGTCCCAATCGTTAGATAGGATAATATTGTGATGTAGCTTATGTTCCTACTTAATCTGCTCATTGATTATATTTTAAATTATTTATATGTCTTTTAAATGCTAAATTAATGTTTTTAACTATATGCTTTGTGTACCTCTTTTAAAAATAAGATGATATCCTCTACTTTTAGTATATGGTCAATTTCGCAAAGTGCCATGGCTGATTTCGGCATAGTATCTATCATACATTCCTCAGGGCTTTGTACTATTGTCAAACCTCCTCTGTCTTTAATCTTCTTCATTCCCATTGCTCCATCTCTATTCGCTCCAGAAAGTAAGATACCGATTAGTTTATTTTTGTAATTATAAGCGCACGTTTCCAGGGTTATATCAATAGATGGTCTAGAGTTATTGACCATATCATCTGTTCCCATTGCGAAAGTGTTCCCTAGTTCAACACCTAAATGGTAATTTGCTGGTGCTAAATATACCTTTCCTTTTTTAATACCCTCCTTGTCATAGGGTTCTTCTACTGGTTTCGAGCTTTTAATAGATAATGCCTCCACAAAGCCATGTCTTACGTGTTTTAATCGGTGTAAGCACATAATAATAGGCAGCTGGAAGTCAGCTGGTAACGAAGATAGTATCTTCGTTATCCCTTGGAAGCTACCCGCTGATCCACCTATAACTATTGCTTTGAAGCGATTAGGCTCTATTTTAAATTTGCTCATACAACAAGATATGACCGATGATTAGATGCTTTAATTAGTCTTTTATTTTTTTGTAAATTTTCTCTTCATTATTTACAACGATAAACTTATTTGATATTTCGCACCATATTAATGACTCTTTTGATCCAATAATCAGATATCCATATTTGAACATACTTTCGTGAAGTTTTTTAAGTACATTGTTCTGGAGGTTTTGATTGAAATAGATCATTACATTACGGCATAAGATTAAATCAAATTTGTTAAATACCATACCATTAACCAAGTCATGCTCCCTAAATGATACATTATCTACGAGCCGCTGATCCATTTGAGCCCTACCATTTACTTCTTTATAGTAATCTTTTAAACTTCGTTTACCTTCGAATCGAATATAGTTTTTTTCATTGAGCTCCATATTTTTAAGCGAATAAACGCCGCTTTTCGCCCTTTCTAAGATAGATTTGTCTAAATCAGTGGCAATAATTTTAGCTTTATCCCTTAACCCCATTTCTTCCAGCAATATAGCCATTGAATATACTTCTTCTCCAGAGCTGCACCCCGCATGCCATATGCTGATATTTTTATGATTTAAAAGAATAGTGGGAATGACATTGTCTCTGACTTCGCGCCAAAAAGAAGGATCTCTGAACATTTCGGTTACGTTCACCGTTATTTCCGAAATGAATTCCTCAAAAAATATCCTATCTTCCTTTATCTTTTTTAACAATACCGTTACTGATGGGAATTTGTAAAGATCTAAAATCCTCTTTATCCTTCTTTTAAAAGAGGACATAGCGTAGTTAGTAAAATCATATCCATAAATTGTTTTTACTTCCTCACTCAATTTCCGTAAATCAGCTATATCTATTTCTTGCATTGCCTTTGTGGTGAAAGGTTAAAATTTCTCTTCTTTGCACTGACTTTTAAAATTGTGCATAATTGGTATAATTAACAAATTTGGATGCTACCATTTTACACATACATCATGTGCTTTTATCAGCTTTTTTCAAATTACTCTACTAAACATCCTTTAATTGTAAAAGATATAAAATTTCCTGATCTATTCTCTTCTTGTTAATATTAATAGACATTCTTACCGATGTCCCTTGCTTATTTTTTAAAGTTACTTCCTGTTTTGTTTCAGATTTAACATTCAAGAATGGATCGGCATAATCTTGTATAGATTGGCCTTTGAGCTCTTCCCGTTTGATCTTTAAGAGTTCTTCAGCTTTTTTATTTACAAATTCTATTTCATTATTTTCGTTTAAAATTATAAGAATGGTATCTAAATCGTCTATTAAAGCCGTTAAACGATTTATTTCTTTAGAATTGTATAGCGTAGAACGAGCCATTTCTTCTTGTGTGGCTTGCATCTCTTCCATGTTTTGTCGCATTTCCTCTTCTGCAGATTGCAGTCGCTCTGTTTTTTCTTGAGAGTCTATAAGGAGTGTTTTGGTAGCTCTATTTCTATTGATGCTTTCAATGGTTAAAGCAATGTTTTCACCGAGCTCTTCTATAAGCTCTATTTTATGTTTGGGAAACGAATGAAAAGAAGATATTTCCAAAACCCCATATACTTTTTCATTGACCATCATAGGTACAATCAGCAAGTAATTAGGTCTTGTTTTTCCTAAGCCTGTACCTATACTGATGTATTCATTTGGTATTTCTGAAAGGTATATAGTCTCTTTCTCCAAATAACATTGCCCTACAAGTGATTGACCAAATGCGTATTCCTTTTCATCATATTTATTTCTATCATATGCGTACATTGCATTTAGTTGTAGCTTTTCTTCTCTTTCTGATGTTAAGAATATACCAGCTTGGCATGCATTTAATGATCTTACTAATTCAGTAGCAAGCGCATCATATAATAGTTTTGACTCTCCTTTATCATCTCTGAGTATCCTATTAAATTTGGTAAGCGTCTCATTTTTTAGATTTCTTGTTTTATCTTGTTCAGCTATTATTTTGAGACTTTCTCTCATTTGAGCTAAAGAAGTGCCTAACACTCCTTGATCATTAAAGACTTTTATACTGCCATCAAACTTCATCTCTCCAATATCTTCAGCATAGTCTTTAATTTGCTGTAAATTCTCACTCAAATGATTTAAATTATTAAATATAGGACCGAACTCTGTATTACTATTAGTAGATATTTTCGGGAGATTTCCCTTCGAAAATTCACTAAGTTTACTATCTAATAACCTTAATTCTTCATTTAATTTTTTTGTAACCTTATAGTTTACCCATAACAATCCAGAGCTTATCGTTAAAAATAGTAACACGATACTCAAGACTAATATATTTAACCTTCTGTCAGTGTGTTTTCTTAATAGTACAATTTCATCATCGACATATTCAATGGCATGATCTGCTTTTTGGAGATTATTGCTTAATATATATGAAGTATTCTTTTCAAAAAAGGATTTATACCTATTGTTGATCTTTTTGATCTCAAAATATTGATCTTGAATCATTTCTTTCTCTAGATAGTCGCTCGGTATAAAATCACTGAGGTATATTTGTTCATTAAGCTCTTCGTTGAAATGATGTATCAATGAATCAACTGATAGCTGCAGTTGTATCTGAAGGCCATCTAGCTCTTTTAAGTATACGTCTAACTGTGATAAATTTATAAAATCAGATAAAGAGTCTGCGGCACTTAAATTCTCTTGAGCATCTAATAATACTTGCTTGAGTCTTTTCTGATCAACCTTTTCTGTTTTACCCGTTTTTAAAATCTCATTGGCAAGGCTTATATTTTTTTTAAATCCAACCATTTCAATTTTTATTGGCTGGAAGCTTCTTACCACTTCTTTGCCTACAGACGTGAATTGACTTACCTGAAATATAATAAAAGCAATGAATAGTAAGAATAAAGAGAGGCTTAAAAGGATCACATAAAAATATTGACCTGATAGCGTTTTTTGGTGGGCTGTTAATTTATCTGCTAGCTTGGGCTGCTTTGGTTTCATAGTTCATGAGGTTCTTAAGGTTATCCAGAGTGATGAAATTAATACTTTTGAGCCACTAATTAAAATTTATTTTGATTGGGATGTTGGGCAACTTTTTAGGCTAATTTCATCTACGTGATTATTTATCATCAAATGCACGTTTTTACTTGTAAATTGTCAAAGTCAAATAAAAAAACCTTTGAAAGGCAATTGTGAAGTAACGTCATTATGCAAGGATCAATTTTTTTCTAACCATTTATAGGTTAGAATAGGCGGACTGTAAATTTTGATCAGCTTGAGGGAGCGTTTAAAAACAAGGCATGTCAATTGATTAACCTCCTTTAAACAATTTCCTTTTAGCTCACCACAGCTCTTATATTTTGTGATTTAGTCCAATTTTTCAGTCCATAAAATGCAAGCAACAAGTAGATAATATAAAGAACACCCAAAAAATATAATCCTTTGTAAAAATATAATGTAAAACTCGCTATGTTAATAAAAATCCAAAAATACCAATTATCAATTATTTTTCTAGCAAAAAGGATTTGTGCAATTATACTGAAACAAGTGGTAAATGAATCCCAGTAAGCAAGGCTTGCGTTTGTGTATTCATCAAATATGTATCCAACTCCAAGACTTGAAATAACTCCTAAGAATATAAGCTTTATCACGCTCACTTTATTTAATTGTGTGATGATAAGCGGTAGAGTATGCTCATTTCTGGCTAACCAAGAATACCATCCATAAAAGCCAATTGCTATATAAAGTAGGTGGAGTCCAAAGTCAAGGTATAGTTTTTCATTGGTAAAGATATAAGCTGCCATGCCTGTGGCGACAATACCAATAGGCCAAGACCATATGTTTTCTTTAGTTCCCAGATATACGCAGAGCACTCCCAGAACTAAAGCTATTAATTCGATGAGGCGGTAAAGGTCAAAATACCAAGGCATCGTAATTAATTATTGTTACGGCCTCTGCTGGATTGACTGTTTGAAGATCCAGATTTCTTCGGGCGAAAGTTTTTTCTTTTATTCGGTTTTCTTTTGCCAGATGGTTTTTCACCTGCATTTGCTGTGTATTCGAAGCCCATCTCTTTCATTTCTTGAGGCAATTCACCTTTGGGTAGTGTTTCCCCAAAAAGGCTTTCAATTTTAGAAAATGTGTATTGTTCTTTCGGAGATATGAGTGTGATCGCTTCCCCTTTAGAAGCCGCTCGAGCTGTTCGGCCTATGCGGTGAACATAATCTTCAGCATCGCTGGGCACTTCAAAATTGACTACATGACTTAGGTTTTCGATGTCTATACCTCTAGATAAAATATCCGTAGCTACTAATACCCTAACCTGCTTGTTTTTGAAATCTATCAGTGCCTTTTCTCGCTCTTCTTGTGTGCGGTCTGAATGAACAGCTTCGGCATCAAACCCTGCCTTTTTTACCAATCGGACAATCGTATTTACGTTACTTTTACGCGAGGTAAAAATAATCATACGGTCCACCTCACGTTCTTTGAGGAGATGAAACAGAATGTCTGGCTTGAATTCTTCTTTTATGCAATAAAGCGTTTGGGTGACATTTGCAGCTGGCTTCGAAACACCAAAGTTAATTTCTTTAGGGTTTTTTAAAATATCTTTTGCTAGTGAGCGAATGCGATTGGGCATTGTTGCAGAAAACATTAGCGTCTGACGAGAGGGGTTCGCAACTTTTACGATTTGCATGATGTCATCATGAAACCCCATTTCCATCATTTTATCCGCTTCATCTAATATTAGCACATCGATCTTCGAAAAATCTACATATCCCATTTTCATGTGGGCTTGTAATCTACCTGGTGTAGCCACCAAAATATCTACCCCTGACTTTAGGGCGTCGGCATTTTGATTCCAGTTTTCACCTTTTCCGCCACCATAAATAGCAATCGACTCGATGGAGGAGAAATAGCCGTATCCAATGATGGCATCATCAATTTGCTTCGCTAATTCTCTCGTAGGTACTATAATTAATGATTTAATGTAGCCGGAGGGCTTTTCAAGTACCTTGCTCATAAGTGGAAGCAAAAATGCCGCTGTTTTCCCTGTTCCCGTTTGTGCGCAAGCTATTAAATCCTTGTTGGCTAAAATTTCGGGTATCGCTGCCGCTTGAATAGGCGTGCAGTGTTCATAACCCATAGTATTTACACCCTCTAAAACTTCAGGTGCTAAGCCCAAGGATGCAAACTTTATTTTTTCTTCTGACATATTTTTTGTTTTTATCAAGCCTAAATTTATGTTGATCTCCAGTCTTTATTGTTTTTAAAAAATAGTTGACCTCGTGTGAAAACAATGAATTTAGCTTTTAAATAATTATTCACTCTCATTGATAGGCTTTACTACAAAACTAAGCAATTTATCACCAAGCAATCATCATATATGCAAATATAATCTTTTGTTTTTTTCTTTTTAAGTGGGATGCTGATATTGTTTTTGTGTTATCCATTCGGATAATACAAAACATCTTCCTGAAATAGATTTCTTAGTTGTAGATTTTTTTGAGTTAAAATCTTGTAAAAAAATATAAGGGTAATCTGTAATTCGCCTTAACGGTAATGTTATGATTGATTCGCAGTTTTTTGACGCTAAAGCTTACTTTAATGTCTAGTCCTAAATAAACGTTACAGTTTTACAAGGATAATAATTTTAGATAG
>JAFIEW010000059.1 GCA_020832375.1 Cyclobacteriaceae bacterium | reverse complement strand
AACTATTAACTAGATTAAGTGAATTTGAGGGTATTTTTCATGAGAGGCCTATTTAGTAAGATATTAAGCTTTAAGCATAATGTATTAATCATCTTTAAAAGCATGACTTACTAAATCCTCCATATTCACATATTGCAAAGTTTTTTCATGTGTAGCCTCCAAAATTACATAAGGAGCGCAATTCGCTTCTAAGGCTTCTTTCCAACGATTAGCGCAAAGACACCAGCGGTCACCAGCCTTCAACCCTGGAAATTGCCACTCTGGCTTTGGAGTGATCAGATCATTACCTCTTGATTTACTGAATTGTAAAAAATCATCAGTTACAACCGAACAAACCGTATGTGTACCATAATCTGTTTCATCTGTCCTGCAACAACCGTCTCTAAAGTAACCCGTCTTTGGTTCATTGCTGCAAACGATCAATTCTTCACCAAACACATTCAAATCCATATTATTTGTTTTTTTAGTTTTTCACTTCAATTAAAAAAATAAACCGCAAAGTCATCTTATCCGTCCTGAAATACGAATGTTAGATCGTTTATATTTTAGCATTCAATAGCCTTTCGAATGTATATTTAGACCTATTGATTAACCTGATAGTAAACATTTTGTTAACTGATCTGACCAACAGTTACTTTTCCTTTTTACCGCGCTTATGAATGATTAAGCCATCCAAAAAGTTCCTTAAAATTTGATCACCCGCTTCCTTGTATTTAGGGTGATCTTCCGACCTAAACAAATCACCAAGCGCACCTTTGGTAATATGAAAATCAGAAAGCTTCAAAATTTCTACAATGTCTTCATCACGCATCTTAAGTGCAACACGCAATTTTTTCAAAATGTCATTATTAGAAAGCATTTTATGTTTAGTTTATAGTTTCAAATCGGTTTAATCTGAAGGTGTTTTTAGCATCCTTAAAGCTAGCTACCTTCTATGTTTAAATTTGTCCTGCGGCTGCTTTATTCTCATTTAAAATACCCAAAGTACAATGCTGTAAAATATGGCCATAATGATCATCAAAGGTACGGTATATTTCAATAGTTTTTTGGCTTGTATCCCAGTAATTGCCAATAATGGTAATGCCCAAAAAGGTTGAA
This sequence comes from Cyclobacteriaceae bacterium, assembly GCA_020832375.1. GTDB lineage: Bacteria > Bacteroidota > Bacteroidia > Cytophagales > Cyclobacteriaceae > JAFIEW01. Next base: position 22,018 of record JAFIEW010000059.1, on the reverse strand, counting down.
TCATATTGGTGAGCTGATCGCCATAGGCTAAGGCCAAAATCAAGCGGTTGACTGCTATATCGTTATTTGCAGCCATCTCCGCCAAGATAGGACCTTGCATGACCCACTGTCCGCCTCCACTAGGCACAAAGATATTGATAATACCTGCAAGCAATAAAGTGAGTTGAGGCATGAGTTCGCTTTTGCTTACTTCCATCAAACTCTCTGAAAATATGTTTATCAATTCAAAATCAGTAAGAACTCCCATTATTCCCGCATAAAGCGGAAATTGAAGTAATATTCCCGTACCACCAGCAATCGCTTGTTTAGTTGCCGCCGTAAATGCTCCTAGTGTTTTATGAAGTCCTAAGCACAATCCAAAAAGAGTGAAGTTCACCAGGTTAAGATCAATTGCTCCCCATCCATCTAGGTGAATCCTAATTCCTACTCCAAAAATGAAAAATGGAAAAAGCAACCATCCTATCGGGAATGCTGCATCTTTCTTTTTCTCTTCTTTTTTGTTTTGTGTGGAATGAAGATCTAAAGCTACCTCTTCGCCTTTATGAAAGTAACTGCAGCTAGCAAAGTAAACCGGAATGATGATGAATGAGCCTACAATCACAAGAAGGTTCATGCTCGAAAATAGCGTTTCTGTAAGCGGAATTATACCGATCTGTTCTTCCAGAAAATGACCTTTTTCGGCAACTTTGAGTGGTGCGCTTCCCGAAAGTCCACCATGCCATACTAGCATGGTACTATATGCTGCCGCACAGTACAATGCATAGTTGAACTGATTGCCGTTTTCACTTTGCTTTTCTGCAATCTTTCTTGCTAATATCGCACTAAAGATTAGCGCTAGCCCCCAATTGATCAATGAGGTAAATATCGCAAAAATCGAAATTAACACGGCAGTATGCCTACTATTGACCGAAGATCTCGCAATGCTCTCAATCAATGACGAAACCAAATTAGTAAGTGCCAAGCAATGCCCTAGCACCAGTATTAAGATCATTTGCATCGAAAAAGCCAATAGATCCCAAAAGCCAGCCTGCCAAGCCGTAAAAATTTGAGGCACACCATGAGTATCTTCCTCATGAGATCCAAAGAAATAAGCCAAAAACCAACTTAAAATCGAAAGACCAATAGCCAAACCAAATGGATCAGGAATAGAAAAATAGCGTTTCATTGAAAGGTCATTTCATCTGTTTGTTCTTATCCATGCCATAAATTACTATTTCTCAGTCTGATATTTTAATGGGCAAATAGCTTAAAATTAATCTTTCATGATAGTTTTTGAAGAAATTCGAGCGTATCAACCCCATCAGCATAGTCCCAAGGTTCGGGCATTTGAGCCTGTCCGGGTAATACCGCACGGCTGCCAAGTCCTAATGTACTCACTATACACTGTATCTGATCATCTTTTGCAGATAAAATAGATTTGAGCTCATTGATGTCCTTATATCTTTCGTAGTAAACAACGCCTACAGGACTAATCATTTCTTCAGCTTCTCTAAGTAGCATATAGCCTGTATCAAGATGAGACACCTGATTGATTAAGTAAGCCGAGCGCTGATATTCGTAGTTATTGGCGTATTTATGGTTGTCCATCACATAAGCATTGGGTTCCATAGCATCCAAAAACTTTACAGGGTCAGCCTTTTCAGAAAGGTAAAGTTTCGATACATTTCTGCATCCGAGTCCGTAGTATTGGAAAATATCCTTTCCGAACAAAGCCAATTCCTCAGCGCTTTCATCGCCAGTGATGATTCCTACAGAATTTCTATTTTTTCTGATGATATGCGGTAGCTTACCAAAATAATGCTCGAAGTATCTAAAAGAATTGTTACTTCCCGTTGCTATGATTGCATCAACACCATCCATGCGATCATGACTTACGATTTGCTTGGCAAGTACAGGGGAGATGTGATGAAGCTCGTTGACCAAATAGTTGGGTATCACCTCATCTTGAGAACTGAGCTTCACCTTCATTTTGTAGCCTGCCAACAATACGGATAGCACATCATGAAAACCGACGAAAGGGATGTTACCAGCAAGTATAAGTCCTATTTTTTCATTTTTAAGCTCATTGGTAAGATCGTATCTACTTGTCCATTCCAATAATTTCTCTTCTTTCAGCATGCTACTAATCCCCCGAATGGCATGTTTGACGTTGGCTTGATCGAACCAACCATTAAAAGACCGAGCAAGGCTACTTAAGCGCTCGAGCTCACTATCATCGATGTTTTCTATTGCTTGTCCCCATGCTGCCAACGCAGCTATTCTTTCATTTAAATCCATTGATTGTAGTGTTCCTCATTCTATATGCCCTCATAATCGGCATAAGAATTTTTTATCAGCTATTTTTTATTGAAATTTGAACAAAATTAGTCCGATTACACGAATTCTAAAAAAACCACCGTTTTATTTTTGTTTATTTAGTTGAGATGAGGGTGTAAGCGATACAGTCTTCAAAGAATTAGGTACTAAACTTAATAGCTCTTTCTATATGAGACTAAAAGCCACAAATTTAAAGACTTTGCTATCGATTTCAATTTATTCATTTTCTTATTGATATTTAGACCTATGCGTTTTAAAAATATAGTTACGTTTTTTATTCTGACAGCTACATTGGCTTGTAGCACTGATGATACATTCAATACTGATTTTACGGTTAATGAGCTTGATTTTTTACTTGCAGGTCAAGAAGGTAGGCTATCATGGCAGAGAACCGATCTTATCTCAGACATTGATCTTCCTGATAGTATTGCATGCGAACAGTCCGTATTTCTGATGGATTTTATTCGAACAGCACCTAATCAAAGTAATCTCTTAATAAGAGCATGCTTATCCGATAGGGGAACGACGATTAGTTCAGACACATTAATCTGGGAACCAACGGTAGCTTTTGAAGAAGGTCCTGCCAACAGAATCAACATTTTTGACCCGCTAAATACAGACCAAACCATCAATGTTTTTCGAGTTGAAAGATTAAGTAGCTCATTTTTAACAATTACATATGGTGTAGTTATTGGTCAAAATAGAAGGTTCGAAGTCACAGAATCTTTTGAAAGATTAACCAACTGATTTTAAAGGTGTTAAAATATTACTCTTCAAGTTTTTTGTTAAGCATATGAATATTTTGCTAAAATAATTTACGATTGTCGAATGGCTGTTATATTTTTGTATGTTTGACTTGTATAGCTTCAAAAAGATATTAAAAAAGTATCATTTGGTTTTTACAGAGTTAAGATATTATAAATGTATTAGTCTCGACGGGTAATTTGATAGGTCATACTTTCCCATTTTGTTAATGGTTAGAATTGATGCCGAATACAGTACAGCTCAAATGGTTAAGCTTATACTTCAAGAAATGTGAACAAACATTTACGGGATTTATTTTTTCTGAGCATTTATTGTGCACTTAGCGTTATTGCTTCTTCGTGCATGCCAGGAAAGGTGTGTCCTGCCTATCAAAGTTATTTTATGATCGATCCTGAAACCAAGGAAGATTTTTTTGCAATGTTTGACCAAGATAGTTTACCTAGAGATCGTGCAAATGTTAAGAAAAACCGCTATGGTTTGATTAAGGAGATAACTTACGTGAATAAGTCGCATACTTTCAATACAGTCAAAAAAGAAAAGGTATATATCCCGATGCCTACTGTTGAAGACAGTACAGATTTTCAAATCAATATTCCAGTGGACGGTTCTGAACCTAGCGCTGCTGATTCCTTGTATGCTAGTTCAAAAATGTTACCGATCAATATTGGGTGGCCTGGCTACAATGTAGATCAGCTTTATTATAATGAGCTTTATGGCGATCTTCTCATTCCACAAGAAAAAGAAAAAAGTCAGGAGGAGTTAGAGCAAGAGGAGCGTGAAATACTTTCTCCACAAGAGCGTAGACAATTACGGCGAGAAGAAAGAAGGCTTGCCAGAGAAGAGGAAAAGCGAAAAAAAGAAGAGGAAGCAAAACAAAAAGAGCTGGAAGAGGAGCGTAAAAGAATGCAAGAGGAAGAATTGATTATTTTTGACGATGATGATGACGATTACATCTACTAATCATTAGTCTTTCTTTTACGTAAAACTTTCGCATTCACGCCTAATTGTTAAGATATTTAATTACTAGAAATGAGAATCGAAGACTTTATATATGATCTCCCAGATGATTTGATCGCAAGACACCCTTTGAACCCTAGAGATCACTCTAGATTACTACATCTTAAAGCTGACGGAAAAATCAATCACCATCAATATTTTGAGTTGAGTAAACTACTCGTTAAAGGCGATTTATTGGTGTTTAACAATACAAAGGTGATTAATGCACGGATCGTTTTACAAAGAGCTTCGGGAGCACGTATAGAAGTGTTTTTATTGCAGCCTGTTTTACCTTCGTCAGATATTCAAATACTTATGCAGGCCACATCCGAGTGTGTATGGGAGTGTATGATCGGCAACCTCAAGAAGTGGAAAAACGATGAAAGGCTACATCTGTCTATACCTAGAGTAGGGAGTGAAAGTCTTGATGTATATTTTGACTTGATCAGTAGAAATGAACGGCATGTCCGTATTTCGTGGAATGATGATAAGGTGACCTTTGCCGAATTGAGTGAAATGATGGGTGAAATACCCTTACCCCCTTATTTGAATCGTGAAGTTGAAGATGAGGATCAGCAAGTATATCAGACGGTTTACAGCAAAGAAAAAGGCGCTGTGGCTGCACCTACCGCTGGACTGCATTTCACAGATCGACTTCTCAATGAGCTCAAAGATATGGGAGTCAACCAACAAGAGCTTACTCTTCATGTTTCAGCGGGCACCTTTAAACCCGTCACTGCAGAAAATCCTGAAGATCACGACATGCATGTGGAGCAGATAAAAGTGAGCAGGGAGAATGTAGAAAGTCTTCATTCCCATCAAAATAAAAGAATTATAGCGGTAGGTACTACTTCACTACGCACTTTAGAGTCACTGTATTGGTGGGCATCTTTATTGGCCAAAGAACCAGAACGTTACAATAAGCTGTCAACCTTGCAGCTTAATAAAGATCAAGTATTTGAGGCACAAAAATGGCATGATCAAATATCTCGAGATCAGGCTGTAGAACAATTATTAGCATGGATGGATTTGCATGAAATGGAAACTATTCGTGGTCAGACAGGTATTTATATATTACCCCCTTATCAGGTACGCATGGGCGATGGCATTTTGACCAATTTTCATCAACCTGGATCCACCTTAATCATGCTTATGTCGGCATTAATAGGAGACCAGTGGCGTGGTGTTTATGAAGAAGCCATAAAAGAAAAATATCGTTTTTTAAGTTTTGGTGATGCCTGCTTTTTTGAATGGTAAGACAATGATGATGTACTTATGGAAGTAGTAGAAAAAAACTTTAGTGAAATTTGGGATAGCATTGTTGAATTTTTCAATTACGAATTTTTTGAGTTAGGTGGTAGCACCATAACCCCTAAAATAATTGGGGTAATCATTCTGAGTTCGATATTTGTTTTAATTATCAGCAATTGGATTGCATTTTTGGTTGGTAAAAAGATCCTCAAAAGGTATAATTTTGAGGTTGGATTGAGAAATAGTATTGCCACTTTGGTGCGATATGTTGTCTTAGTAATCGGTTTTCTAATCATTATCCAATCTTCTGGTATAGACCTAAGTAGCTTGAATGTACTCGCTGGTGCTCTTGGTGTAGGTATAGGTTTTGGCTTACAGAATATTACCAACAACTTCATTTCTGGAATCATTATACTATTTGAAAGACCTATTAAGGTTGGTGATCGCATAGAGGTGGCAGGGGTGAAAGGACAGGTTTTTCAAATCAATGCAAGGTCTACCACGGTCAATACCAATGATAATATCACTGTGATTGTCCCCAACTCTGAATTTATCAATGGGACCGTGATCAATTGGAGTCACAATGATTCTAGAATTCGTTTTCATTTTCCTGTAGGGGTAAGTTATAATGAGGATCCAGAACAAGTAAGAGAACTCTTGATTGAAGTTGCGAAAAAACACGAGGGTGTTCTGGACAATCCTTCTCCCCAAGTATTATTTACAGATTTTGGGGATTCTTCCCTTGACTTCGAGCTTTTGGTTTGGACAGAGCAGTTTACCCTGAGACCTTCTGTTTTACAATCAGACTTGTACTTTGCAATCTTTAAAGAGTTTAAAAAACACAATATCGAAATACCCTTTCCTCAAAGAGATTTACACCTTCGTTCAAGTGTTGATTTTCCAGTGAAAAGTGTGGTAGAAAAGAAGGAAAATAAAATAGATACAACTCCTAAAGAGGAGAAAGAGTAGCATTTTGATTTTTAGGTTGCTAACCAAGTGAGTTACAAGCAAGGAATCAGGGTAGACTCGGATTATGCGTTAGGGTTCGTTATGAGAGCTAAAAATACAAGAAAATCAAGTATTTAACGACTAAGGCATAGCACCGCTATGGTGAAGGCGTTAAATGCAGCGAAGCATTTTATTTTGAAATATTTTTAGCTAGGAATAGAAATTATAATGCTTATTCCGGGTTAAATGCATCAATACTATAATGACTCCAGTTCAAAAATATATAGTGTGTAAAAGTCTTCTTCCTCTTCCATATTTTGCTTTTTATTGAAGTAAATTTTACCATTACGGACGATGAATCCATAAAATGAAGAAACTATCACTGGCAGTTCGATATCAGCTAATTCTTTTCCAGACTTGTTAAAAATTTTCATTCTAGATTTCTTCTTATTGATAAATTCATCATAAGCTACATCTCCTTTATCTTCATCGATATCATAAATTTTATCTAACTCTGTACTTTCTTCTTCGGTTATTCCTTCAAAATATACCAGATAGATATATTTATCATCCACCTCAACACCTTTTATCCCCCCTTTGTCCGTATTCATAGCAACCATATCATAATCTATGTACTTTTTGTCTATGCCAGAACTTAGATTGATATGATGTAAACTTAAATCTTTCTTGTACTGTAGGGTGAAAGGAGCTTTATTTTCATATACATAAAGCGCTGGGTCAGCATCATAGCTTACATATATAGCGGAGCTATCTAAGGAAAACCGGGTAAAAAGGTCACTATCATCATACATTTTACCGTCATACAGTCTTGAGTCTTTCTCTAGTGGAATGATATGTTCTATCTCAAAAGTTGCAGGATCTATCACGGTTATTGCTCTCTTTTTCTGAAAATAATCGTTATCCGTCCTTTTTCCCATAGGAGCGGTACCTCTAGCAAAAATTCTGTCCCCGTCGGAAGTTGCAGTTTTAATAGGTCCGTCACCGGTATTACTAAAACCACCATATCTCAATAAATTTGGATTTATGGGAGTTGACTTTATTTCTTGGCCAGATAAATCATACCACTTAAGACCTTTACTGCCAATGATGTATACTGTACTGTCATCCCAAAATTGCATAGCGAAATAAGCATAGCCGTAGGTGTCGGGTTTGTCGCCAAATTTGTTAATGGTCCGTACAATCTCGCCATAGGGACTCACTATAAAATACTTCTGCTGTGAGTAGTCAGCCATTAAATAGATGAGTCCATTAGCTGAAATATCCATTAATTCCATACTTCCAAAATGATCAACTTGTACAGAATCAATAAGAGTTAGCTGAAAGTGTGAATCTGTATAAGAATCATTTGATGTGTTTTGGTCAGATCCGCAGGAAAATAAGCATAATGATAGAAGAAAAAAGGCTGTACATTTCATAAGGCTTGTTTAAAAAAGTTATATCTATGGTATGAATAAATTAATAGAAAACAGTCAATTTTTTTCTGAATGAACTCGATTTAAACCACCATTAAATCAATACCCAAGGCTTCTATTTCTTCCACATTTTGTTTGCTTATTCTACTGTCTGTAATCATCATGTCGATATCTTCTAGAGAGCAAATGCGACCAAAGCTTTTCTTTCCAAATTTGGTAGAGTCTGCCAAAACGATGGTTTTTTGAGCTTTCTTCATCATTTCTAAGTTAAGATGAGCTTCCATTAAGTGTGATGTACTCAATCCATGACTAGCACATATGCCGTCAGCACTCAGAAAAAGGGTATTACACGCAAAATCCTGCAACATACTTTCCGCATAGTTACCCACTACAGAATGACTACTTCTTCGGACAATGCCACCCAACTGAATAACTTCTACTTTTGGGTGACTATCGAGTGTTTTTGTTACGTTCATTGCGGCAGTCAATACGGTAATTTTTTTTTCAATGGGAATGGCCTTAGCAAAGGCCAACATGGTAGAACCACTACCTATGATAATTGCGTCATCTTCTTCTATGAATCTGACCGCATGACGCGCAATCTTCATCTTCTCCTCAATGTTAACTAATTGTTTTTCATCAATAGAACGATCAGAAACAAAAGGAACGGTAGAAGTAGCGCTTCCATGAACGCGATAGAGCAGGTTTTTGTCCTCTAGCTGCTTAAGATCTTTTCGAATCGTAACTACACTTACACCAAGGTCTGAACTAAGTTTCGAAACAGTAACATGTCCATGCTTTTTTACCTCCTCGACGATATATCGATGTCTTTCAGCTATTGTCATTGTTTTATGGGTATTATAAATAATTCTGTAATCTAGTTAAAAAGTTTTTCTAAAAAAAGTTGGCACTAATTTTTACGGAAATTCTTTCTTTTGCTTTCTTTTATTTTGTTTTTGTATTTCGTTTTGTTAGATTTATACCCTTATTAGAAACCAATAATTTATGAATAGAGATCAAAACCTCGAAAAGCTAAGTCAAGTTGAGCAATGGGATGTTGTTATTATCGGCGGTGGTTCTTCAGGTTTAGGTGCGGCTCTCGATGCCTTGAGCAGAGGATTGAGCGTGCTTTTACTTGAAAAGTCAGATTTTGCAAAAGGAACCTCAAGTCGAAGCACAAAATTGTTGCATGGAGGGGTGCGTTATTTGGCACAGGGGCATATCGGTTTGGTGCTAGAAGCATTGCGTGAAAGAGGTTTGCTCTTGAAAAATGCACCTCATCTTTCCAATAAGCAAGCCTTCACCATTCCCATTTTTTCATGGTTTGATCGACTAAAATACACCATTGGCTTAAAACTCTATGACTATATGTCTGGCAAATTGAGGATTGGAAAGTCTAAGTTTATCAGCAAAAGCGAAACGATAGAAAGACTTCCCGGACTCAAGCAAGACGGATTGATAGGAGGGGTAGTATACTATGACGGTCAGTTTGATGATGCTCGACTTGCGCTTTCTATAGCGCAAACCTGCGATCAAATGGGAGGTGTGCTCATCAATTATGCGAAAGTAGTCGGTCTAGAAAAAAATGATCAAAATAAGCTCACTGGCCTTAGCTTCAAAGATGAAGTAAACGATAAGATACATCAAGTGAAAGCAAAAGCAGTGATCAATGCTACAGGCGTCTTTGCTGATAAGATCTTACAAATGGATCAGCCTGGTTCACGAAAGATGATACAACCATCACAGGGAGTTCACCTAGTAATAGATCGTAAGTTTATGAACGGTACTGATGCATTGATGATCCCTGAGACCAGAGATGGTAGGGTATTGTTTGCTGTACCTTGGCAAGATACTTTGGTATTAGGTACTACCGATACCTTAGTCAAAAAAGCTTCACAAGAGCCGCAAGCCTTAGAAGAAGAAATCGAATTTATTCTCAATACTGCCAAAGCTTATATGAGCACTCCACCACAAAGATCAGATGTGAAAAGTGTATTTGCTGGTCTACGGCCTTTGGCAGCGCCGAAAGATGATGGCGAAAAGACTAAGGAAATTTCTCGTTCTCACAAAGTATTCACATCCAAGAGCGGCTTAGTTTCGATCACTGGTGGTAAGTGGACCACCTTTCGACAAATGGGGGAGGACACCATAGATGAAGCCTTGAAGGTGAATGGTTTAAGTGCTCAAGCCTCAGCAAGTGCTTCTATTAGACTTTATGGCGCAACAGAAATGACCAACTATAAGCATAAGCATTGGCGCATGTTTGGCGATGCCGCTAAGGAAATACAAAAAATTATTGACCAGCAGCCAGAACTTGCGGAGCCTCTTCATTCCAGCTACCCTTATCTTAAGGCAGATGTAGTTTATAGTATTCGAGAGGAAATGCCACAGCGAGTAGAAGATGTGCTATCTCGAAGGTTTAGAATTTTAGTTACCGATGCAACGGTAGCTTATGAATTGTCGGAATCGATTGCTAAATTGATGGCCGAAATCCTCAAAAAGGATAGTGAGTGGATAGCGACAGAAATGGCTCACATGAAAAAAACTACTAACAAATACATACTCAAGGCTTCATGACTAAAAAGAAATATATAATGGCGCTCGATCAGGGCACTACCTCTTCGAGAGCCATACTTTTTGATGAATTAGGACAAGTGGCAGCAGTGGCTCAGAAAGATTTTGAGCAGAAGTTTCCCAAGTCTGGCTGGGTTGAGCACGATCCAAAGGAAATATGGAGTTCGCAGATATCTGTGGCGGCAGAAGCGCTGAGTAAAATAAATGCAACAGCCGCATCTATAGCTGCAATCGGCATTACCAATCAGAGAGAAACAACCATCGTATGGGATAAAAATACAGGTAAGCCAATTTACAATGCGATTGTATGGCAGGATAGGCGTACCTCAGCTTATTGCAATGAACTTAAAAAGAAAGGCTTGCAAGAGATGATCAATTCCAAAACAGGCTTGGTTATAGACGCATATTTCTCTGCTACAAAAATAAAGTGGATCCTCGATCATGTTGATGGAGCACGAGAAAGAGCCAATAATGGGGAGCTATGTTTCGGAACGGTCGATAGTTGGTTGATTTGGAATTTAACTACTGGTAATACACATGTTACCGACGTGACCAACGCCGCTAGAACCATGCTATTCAATATTCATGATTTAGCGTGGGATGAAGACTTACTTCAACTATTCGATATTCCCAAAGCTATCTTGCCTGAGGTAAAATCTTCGAGTGAAGTTTATGGCGAAACGGCGGGTGATCTTTTTGCTCAGAAAATACCTATTGCGGGCATTGCAGGCGATCAGCAAGCCGCTCTCTTTGGTCAGATGTGTACCGAAAAAGGCATGATAAAAACCACCTATGGTACAGGCTGCTTCTTGGTAATGAACACAGGCAACGAAGCTGTAACCTCAAAGAATCAATTGCTTACCACCATAGGTTGGCAAATAGGCGATCAGGTGACTTACGCGCTTGAAGGTAGTGTATTTATAGGCGGCGCGGCGGTGCAATGGCTTAGAGATAAAATCGAGCTTTTTCCTCATGCTCAAGCGACTGAAAAACTGGCCATGAGTTTGAAAGATAATGATGGGGTATATTTTGTGCCTGCATTGAGTGGACTGGGTGCACCACACTGGGATCAGGATGCTCGAGGCGCATTTTTTGGCATCACAAGAGGCACTACCATCGCTCACTTGACTCGTGCTACACTTGAGGCTATCGCCTATCAGGTGCATGATGTGCTCAAGGCGATGGAAGGCGATAGCGGAGAGAAGACGCAGGAGATGCGCGTAGATGGTGGTGCTGCGGCCAATGCTTTTCTGATGCAGTTTCAAGCCGATCTTATTGACGCAAAAGTAGACCGACCAAAAATGATCGAGTCCACTGCTTTAGGTGCGGCTTATCTTGCAGGCCTAGCTGTTGGCTTCTGGAATTCAATCGATGAGATCAAGGAGCTGCGGGAATCAGAAAAAATATTTGAGCCTGCAGCCAATACTAAGGAAATTAAAAAGTACCTCAAGTTTTGGAATAAAGCTGTAGAAAGATCTAAGGCTTGGGTAGAAGACGATGAAGATGACGAATAGCAAAAAAAGTATCCATTTCAGCGTAATTTTCAATTGATATCCTCATTTCTCAACAAGTAAGATATGCATCCTTATTTAGCGGAGCTAATTGGTACGGCCCTTCTTCTTTTGATGGGCTCTGGCGTAGTTGCCAATGTTGTTTTGAATCAAACTAAAGGAAACCAAGGCGGATGGATGGTGATAACCACCGCTTGGGCTCTTGGGGTTTTTATAGGTGTGGTAGTGGCAGGGCCTTATAGTGGCGCACACCTTAATCCGGCTGTAAGCTTTGCACTCTGCATTACTGGAGACTTGCCTTGGTCTGAACTCATTCCTTACAGCCTAGCTCAACTTGTAGGGGCAGCAATAGGAAGCGGCCTTACATACCTCATCTACAAACCTCATTTTGACGCCACCAATGATGCAGACGCAAAGCTGGCTATCTTTTGTACCGCACCAGCGATTCGCTACCTGCCATCTAATATCAGCTCTGAGGTCATCGGTACTTTTGTGCTCATTTTTGTAGTGCTGTATATGGGTGATCCGGTAATAGAAAATGGTGAAAAAACACCACTTGGCTTAGGAGCTTTGGGTGCAATACCCGTAGCCTTTTTGGTGTGGGTGATTGGTCTTGCTCTCGGTGGCACCACAGGCTATGCCATTAATCCCGCTCGAGACCTTGGTCCAAGAATCATGCACGCTTTACTACCCATCAAAAACAAACGCGATGCTGATTGGTCGTATAGTTGGCTACCCATTTTCGCACCGCTATTAGGTGCACTTCTGGCTGCCTTGCTTGCTTTACATCTATCATGATTTTTTGCGTGGGATGAGGATGTCAGCTCAAGGCCTTGTCCTCAGTTCGGCATTTGGGGCTTTTCAGGCTGCCTTTGATAAAGTTCTGTAATCAATGCGGCGTATTTTTCGGGGAACTCTTCTGAGTAGGTCCGCTGATTGATTGAAGCTATAATTTGTGGTTGAAACACATTGAGAGAGAAAATATGACTTGCACTAAGCAAATGCGCTGGCTTGTAAAAACCAATTTTAACCGGCATCTGTGCTTTTTTGCAAGAATCAATAAATGCTTGCCGCGCAATACCATCAACACCGCCATTTTTCAGACTAGGGGTATAAATGCGATTACGCTTCATCCAAAAAAGTGAGCTACTTAAGGCCTCACTTACAAAACCTTTATGGTCTTTGATCAAAATTTCATCAAGATTTCTACGCTTTTTTTGTAGCGCACATAGGCTGTATGAGAGAGAGCTTAAGGTTTTAAAATTTGAGGTGGGATGAGAATAGTTGACAATTTCTTTCGCATAAGAAGCCAGATTAGCTACCTTAGGCATGCCGTATTTTTCAATTGGTCGATACAAAATAAGACAATCGGCCACATCCGTATCTGCAGTATAAGTGCCACTTCCTGATCGAAATAAAATAACCTTTATACGGAAATGGGGAGCGTATTGCAGGTGTGTTTTTAGTGTTTTCAACCCCTCATCCCAACGAGAAGCAATACCTTCAAGGCCTAAAACATGAGCGCCTTTGAGCATTCTTTTTTGATGAAGATCCTCCCACCTTATGGCGCCTTGATCAGCAATCATCGTCTCAAAAATTCCATCACCAAATTGATAGGCACGAGTCAGTAAACTAGCCTGCAAGTGATCTGGCTTTACCTTCTTTCCATTAAAAATAACTTCTTCTTCGTTCATTATATCATCGAGATTACTATGACCGGCAAATATACCGGAAATCTAGTAATTACTTTAGTTTAAGTCCATTCTTATAGCTTTTGATCAAAGACAAGCGCAGTCCTTTTTTTTAAGATTCATCTAGCTTCAAATATTTTTTTTATCTTCACGTCTTATCATATTTTTAAAAAGTTCGTTGATAATCCTGCTGATTTCCGACAGGATTTTTAATGTCAAGCTTAGTAAATACATATTAAGAAATTACCTCTCATGATGAATATAGGAAGAATTCAGGCGCAAATTGATAAGAGTGATTTTATAAGTCGCGACTTAAGTTGGTTAGAGTTCAATAGACGCGTTTTGGATCAAGCAAAGAAAAAGCATCGCAATATCATTGAGAAGCTGAAGTTTATGGCAATAACAGCGAGTAATCTCGACGAGTTTTGTTCTATTCGCCTAGGTAGTCTTTATAACTATCTTGACTATGGTAAAGAGAGGATTGATTATTCTGGTCTGAGGGAGTTACCATTTCGCGCGAAGTTACTTGCTGAGATGCACTCATTTGTAAAGGAGCAACGTCGATTTTATCATAAAGAAATCAAGCCTCATTTTGAGGAGAATGGTTTTAACATTCTTTCCCCCGAAGATCTTACTGAAGTAGAGCTCACCAAGGTAGATGACTATTTTAAAAAGACGGTTTATCCTATGCTTACCCCTATGACTTTCGATAGTCACCATACTTTTCCTATCCTCATGAATCAGTTGCTAATATTTGGAGTAGTAACTCAGTCTCAGATGGATAAGAAGGATAATCGAAAGGTATCTTTCGTGCAAGTACCACCCAATCTTCCTCGATTTTTTGAGATAGAGCGAGATGACCTTTTGATCTTTGTTCCTATAGAAGATGTGATCAGAAAAAATATTGATAAGCTTTTCAGAAATGTAAATATCAGAGCTGCCAATCTGTTTCGCATTACGCGTAATGGTGACTTCACCCTAGATGAGAGTGATGACTTAGAAACCAACTTTATCGATGAAATCAAGCGGAAGTTGAAGTCTAGAAAGACGGGTAGGGTGGTACGCGTGGAGATTGAGGAAGACTACAATAAGTGGATGATGACCTTGCTTCAGGATCGATGGGAAATTGATGATGATAATGTATTCAAAGCGCAAAAAGGGACCAATCTAGATTTTACCTCTTTTTGGCAAATCGTGAAGCACATTGATTTTAAAGATCGAAATGCGGAGCCAAGGCCACCATTACCACCACTATCATTTCCAGAGTTAGGCAATGCCAATATTTTCGAGGTGATGAAAACACGAGATATTCTTTTGCATCATCCCTACAATAGCATGAGCTTGGTGGTAGATTTACTTGAACTTGCAGCTGAAGATCAGAATGTATTGGCTATTAAGCTAACCATATATCGACTGGCAAAAGATAGTAGGATTACTAATGCATTGCTAAAAGCGGCTGAAAACGGAAAGCATGTTTCGGTACTTTTTGAGGTGAAGGCACGATTTGATGAAGAAAACAACATTAAAGAAGCAAAAAAATTACAGCAAGCAGGGTGCTTCGTGATTTATGGTGTAATCAGTGTAAAAACTCATACCAAGCTACTTCAAATCGTAAGAAAAGAAGCGGATCGAGTTACAAGATATATTCATATGGGTAGTGGTAATTATAATGAAGATACCGCTAGAATTTATACTGACATAGGGCTTTTGACAACCAATGAAATTTATGCACATGATGTTTCAGAGTTTTTCAATGTAATTACGGGCCACTCCTTACCGCAAAACTATAAATATATCATCACTGCGCCAGGTGATATGCGTGCGCGATTAATTGAGATGATCAGAAAAGAAGCGGAGAATGCCAAAGCTGGTCTTCCTGCCGGAATCGTGATTAAAATTAACTCTTTAGAGGATAAAGAGGTAATTGAAGAACTTTATGCAGCAAGTTCTGCCGGGGTGAGAATCCGTTTGATAGTAAGAGGAATTTGCTGTTTAAGACCTGGACGTACAGGCCTGAGTGATAATATTGAAGTTATATCAGTTGTTGGTACGTACCTAGAGCATTCAAGAATCTACTATTTTCACAATTGTGGTGATTCGGTGGTTTATGGCGGTAGTGCCGATATAATGGTAAGAAGCTTTGATCGAAGAATAGAATCTATCTTTCGAATTATTGACCCCTTACTTAAAAAAGAGGTCATTAACATATTGGCATTCAACCTTAAAGATAATGTTAATTCCTATGTGATGAATGAGAATGGGTCTTATCAACCTAAGAAGATTACAAAGGGAGATAAGGCCTTTAATATCCACGAAGAGTTTTTTAACCTTAAGTTAGAGGACTTGGATACGCAGCCTATAATTTGAGCATAGAGGTAAGGGCTGAGTCAAAATTCCTTTGATCTTTTGTAATGAGGAAGAAAAAAACAAGTTACCAATGTAAGGTTTAAGGATAAATGTAGTTGATGCAACCTCAATCTTATTTATTCAATAATTTGATAACCAAAGTCTTAAGTTTGCCTAATTTGTTTTTTACCACCTTTACTTTTGATTTCAAATTCGATTTTTCAAATAGCTTATATTGTCGTTAAGAAGGGAAGTATTAAGGTTCTTACATTATTTAATGTATATTTAGCCAAATAATGTTTTTCTTTTTGAAGAATTTCACTAATTTGGATAAGATCGATGTACTTGTACACTTTGGTATTAAATTTCATCATCTTTTAATTTTTGTATTTATATTTTTGTGATTATGAATAAAAACGAAACGACGACAAAAAAGGCCGTTGCAACAGCAATGGGTAGGGATTTTAAAAAATTGATCAAAGTAGACACTGAAAATCTAGGACCAATAGGTGAAAATGAAGTATTCATAAGAAATAAATATGCTGGTGTCAACGCTAGCGATCTCAATTTAATGGCAGGTGCCTATTTCGCAGATGCAAAACCACCTTTGGACTTAGGTTTTGAGTTTTGTGGTGAAATCATTGCCACAGGTGAAAAAGTAAATGGTTTTGCTGTAGGCGACCAAGTGATGGGTATTGCGCTAGGGCAAGGCTATAGAGAGATAAGTAGACTACAAGCTGATGCTGTCATTCCCGTACCTGAGTGTCGACCTGAGTCCATGACATTAATTACCAGTGGACTGGCAGCTTCGATTGGTCTAGAAAAAGTGGGTGAAATAAAATCATCTGATAAGGTTTTGGTCACTGCCGCCGCTGGGGCAGTAGGCTCTATAGCGGTACAGCTTGCGAAGAGATTGGGTTGTCATGTTATAGGTACTTGCAGTAGTGATGAAAAGCTAGAAGAGTTAAAGCGCTTGGGATGTTCACGAGTTATTAATTATAATAAAGAGTCAATTGACGATGTATTACAGCAGGAATATCCAGAGGGAATTGATTTAGTATTTGAGAATGTAGGAGGGGAGCTTTTCGATATTACAACAAAGCATCTGGCAAAATTGGGGCGGCTCGTAATCTGTGGTTTTATCAGCGAATATGAATCTGATGAACCAGCTAAAGTGCTTTCCGAAAGGATTTATCATAGATTATTATGGAAGTCGGCCTCTGTTCGTGCTTTTTTATTTAGCGATTTTCCTGAATTGATTCCAGAACACCTACAGCGTTTGTTTGGTCTTTTAGCTAGTGGCGAATTAGAAGTTAAGATAGATGAAAAAGTCTTTAAAGGCGTAGGAGAAGTTCCAAATGCACTAGCTTGGATGTACGCTAGAAAAAATATTGGAAAAGTAGTCATCACTTTTAATTAATTACCTGATGCAAAAAAAGATTTTAGTTGGCTTTCATTTAGGATTTATCCTGTTGCTGTTGCTTATAGTTATTAGTTGGTTGATATTAATCTATAGAGAAAACGGATTGTTATTTTCTATATCTGCCTTTAGTCTATTATTAGCTACTATAGTAGTTTACTATACCAGCTATAAGTATTATTTCTTTCCTCTTAAGGAAGTACATGACTACTCAACTGCCATAGAAGAAGGAGATAAAGAAATAAAAGATCTTCAATTAAATTCAAGCCACTTAAAACCAACAGAAAGGGCATTTCAACTACTCGCTAACCAGATTAATTTTGCAGCTCATTTTGTTGAGAAGATCGAAAAGAATCAGCTTGATGCCAAATACGAAGAAACAGAGAAATTAAAGGCAGGGGAGGACGAGCTGTCACGCGCACTACTCAGTATGCGCGATCAAATGCTTAAAATAGAGCAAGAAAATAGGCAGAGAAATTGGGCCACTGAGGGAATGGCAAAATTCGTTGAGATTCTAAGAACCAATGACGAAGATGACCTTTCAGTACTGGGTGATAAGATAATTTCTACGCTTGTAAAATACTTAAACGCTAATCAAGGCGGCATTTTCATACTAAACAATGAAAATGATCAACAGCCAACTATTGAATTGATTGCAGCATACGCGTATGATCGAAAGAAGTATTTGCAAAAGTCGGTTGAGCCTGGCGAAGGATTGATAGGGCAAACCTACCTTGAAAAAGAAACCGTTTATCTTACTGATGTACCATCTGATTATCTTGAAATTACTTCGGGCCTAGGGGATTCACCGCCAAATAGTATTATAATTGTTCCCCTTAAAATCAACGAAGAAGTCTTCGGTATTCTTGAAATGGCATCTTTTCACCCATTTGAGAAATATCAGATTGACTTTTTAGAGAAGCTAGGAGAGAGCATTGCCTCTAGTATTTCTTCCACAAAGACAAGTACTCGAACGAAGGAACTACTGCAGCAAAGTCAGCAACAAACTGAAGAAATGCGGGCTCAGGAGGAGGAAATGCGTCAAAACATGGAGGAGCTTGAAGCTACTCAAGAGGAAATGCGAAGGGTAAGTAAAGAACTAGAGAAAGAGCAAGAAAAACTCAATGTAGCTCTTCGAATGGCTGAAATGGCAAATCTGGAGATATCAACAGATGATTATTCTTTACATCTCAATAATAACTTCTTCCATATTTTCGACACTGATGTACAAACAGAGGGTAGTTACCATTTACCATTTAAGCAGATTCAAGATAAATATGGGCTAGCTGATTTTAATCAACTCACCATAGTGATCGATAAGCTAGCGAAAATGGCTGATTCAAAGCATGAAGAAAAGGTAGACATAAGCATAAAAAGTGGTAGCGGTAAAATTAAATACTTAACTGCAGCTTTGAGAGCGGAAATTTCAAGTTCGGGTAATGTAGACTTAGTTTATGGAATCATTAGAAATATCACGACTGAAAAACTTCTTACACAGGAAACAGAAGAGCAGATGGCTCAAATGAAGGCTCAAGAAGAAGAAATGAGACAAAACCTCGAGCAAATGCAGGAAATGCAGCAGCAGCAAGAAGCTATGGGTAAAGAACTTGAAAGTAAAGTGAAAGAGTTAGAAGAGGCAGGGAAAGAGATCGAAAAAACGAAGGTTTTAGAAAAACAGCGTGCTGACGAACAAATTGCGAAAAGGAATAAGTTGATGGAGCGTGCAATGGCTAAATTTCAAGAGCGTGAAAAAGAATTATTATCAGAAATAGAGGAACTCAAATCAAAAAATAAATAAAACTGTCAATTATGAGTAAATTTGTAAGTAATGATTTCGTCGACATTTGGTACGATGAAGAGTACAAAGCCATCATTAATATTTGGAAAACACCACCTACTACTGATGAGTTTAAGGAAGGAATGAATCAAACGATAGAAGCCTTCAAGAAATATGGTACAGGTGTTTTAATTAGTCACACATCTGATTTAGGTGCCTTAGATCCTGAGGATCAGGAGTGGTCTACTACAGATTGGATATCTAGAGCTCTGCCTGCAGGTTACAGAAAATTTGCTGTAATTACTTCACCAGATATTTTTGCAAAAATGTCAGTAGAAGAAACGTTGACAGAAGTTAAAACAGCTCATGCTACACTTGAAATTCAATATTTTCCCACAGAAGAAGAAGCTAGGAAGTGGATTAAAGAGAGCGAAAACTTATAACAACAAAAAGGCGTGAAATAACACGCCTTTTTTTTATTATTTCAAAATTGGATCCCGATGATCAGGACGTCATCAATCGTTTTTGCACGTCCCTTCCATTCATCTAATTCTTTTTTAAGTAAAGCTTTTTGTTCAGCACCACTGAGCATACTGATGGATTGCAGAAAGGACCTAAACCTTTTGCTCATATATTTTCTATTAGCTTCACCCCCGATTTGATCTTGAAATCCATCGGAATAAATGTATACCCAATCACCCTTTTTAAGTTCAACATCATGGGTAATAAACTGTTTCTTAATATTTTTGAAATTACCTCCCACACCAAACCGATCTCCTTTTATCAAATTAACTTCGCCTGATTGGCTTACTATAAACAATGGATTATGCGCTCCCGCAAATTGCAGGGTTTTGTTTCTTATATCATACTTGATTAATGATAAATCCATACCGTCACCAGAGCTACTTCCATTTTGCTGCATTGATTGCACCACCGACTCATTGAGCAATTTTATAATACCGCCGGGCTGATCGTCTTGAGTAGAGGTGACAATTCCTGTGAGAAGAGAATTAGCTAGAATACTTAAAAAAGCACCGGGAACACCATGGCCAGTACAATCAATTGCAGCAATATACAAATTTCCTAAGTATTCTTTTATCCAAAAAATATCTCCACTTACAATATCTTTAGGTTTGAAAAACACAAAGTAATCTTTTGTATAACCCTCTAGCTCCCTCTCATCAGGCATGATAGCATTCTGAATGCGATAGCCGTAATTAATAGAGGCATTGATTTTTTCATTCTTCTTTTCTATTTCTGTGAAGGCATTATATAGCATTTCGCTTTTTTGAGCATTGGCCTTAGTCTGTTTTAAGGTAGCCTCATGCATACTTCTCAGCTGAATGGCATTTTCTTTTAGCTCTTGATTGTTAGCGGAAAGCTCATCTCTAACGTTCTTTAGATCTATATGTGTCTTTAGTCTTACAAGAACCTCTTCTTCATTAAAGGGCTTGGTAATATAGTCAACAGCACCTACCTTAAATCCTTTGAGAAGTAGATCTGTATCGTCTTTAGCGGTAATAAATAAAACAGGAATATGTTTTGTACTTTCATTAGCCTTGATGATACCACAAGCCTCCAAACCATTCATTTCAGGCATGTAAATGTCTAAAAGAATGCAGTCTGGCAATTCAGAATGAGCCAATCGAATTCCTTCATGGGGATTACTAGCTACAATTACATGATAGTTTTTGCTAACAAGTAAATTTTTTAAAACAGTCAAGTTGAGAGGCTCATCATCAATGAGCAGTATCGTATTTATCTTCATATTATTTATAATCCTACATCTCGATTAAAAGATAAGTCAATTAGGCGGCCTATTGAAGTGTTTTTACCATGATTGGTTTTCACTTAATTGATGTCTTGCAGTAATTGGTTAGCTTGCTTTTTAACTTCGTCAATCGACTGACTAGCTAAATTAAAATTTTTATCGATTAGAGCTTGCTTTCCTGACCTCATTAATTGCTCAAGTTTTTTATCTTTGAGTAGTTCAAAAAGCATAACTTTTGAGTGAATCAAATCGCCAAGTTCCTTATGACTTTTATTTGAAATACATTCAGGGTATTTTTGAGATATCGTAAAAATCGAAGATCTAATCTCAGATATCACTTCATTTAATCCTTCTTTATTGTCTAATAAATAGGTGGGGATATTTAACTTTTCCAAATTCATAATACTATTTACGGATGATAGTAATAAAGTTATCAAGCTGAAGTAAGATTTGTGTCTTTTAAGCGGGTTATTGATCTCTTGTCAATGAAACCAATGAGATTGGAGATTGAATCCTATTTTAAACAAATAATCAATATCCATTAATCATGAAGGTAATACTTCATTAATAATTTCAAATATACTTTTTAAAGAGAAAATAATGTCAAATCAAGTGAGACTTCTGTTCCTTTTTTACTAATTTTGAGTATAAATCCGCATTTAAATGATCGCTACATCACTAATATTTGCTTGTAATTTGTAATCAAGCTTTGCTTTTACAACTTGATCATTTAATTGTCGTTTTTAAAAATAAAATGCTTTGGAGGTGCCTTTTGGGCTGAGATGATACTCCTTGAACCTGATCCCGATCATGCGGGCGTAGGAAAAAGCGGTCTTTCCTTTTTGGCTGTCCAAGCCAAACCTATTTGACCCCTTCTTCTATGCATCTCAACAATAAGTGACACCTTTATTCATTTATCGAGAGCTACTAGGTCGCTCTGCAAATGATGTTAAATTTTATGCTTATCCGTATCATTACATCAACAAATATATGCCTAGAAAAAACACAAATGGTTACGTTGTTACGCCCTTTCAGGGCTCAGTGCATGCTTTCTGTTTTTCACAGGGCTTCACCCTGTGTTATGCTATATTGCGCCTTCAGCGCTTTTAAACAATAATAGTTCATTTTAAATTTAAGGTGCAAACAAGCGGATAAGCATATTAAATTTTATGCTTATCCGCAAGATTACATAAATATTTATGAGTGACATATTTTGACA
>JAFIEW010000191.1 GCA_020832375.1 Cyclobacteriaceae bacterium | reverse complement strand
GCTATCTAAAATTATTATCCTTGTAAAACTGTAACGTTTATTTAGGACTAGACAATCTCAAAACTATCCGTTCATACTAACTAAAAACTCCTCATTATCTCGAGTACCTTTCATTTTACTAAGCATTAGCTCCATTGCTTCTGTAGAGGTCATGTCTGCTAAGAATTTACGCAAGATCCATATTCTCTGTAATTCCTCTTTTTCCATCAAGAGATCCTCTCTACGAGTTCCGGAGGCTGGAATGTCAATAGCAGGATAAACTCGCTTGTTGGCTAGCTTACGATCCAAGACAAGTTCCATATTACCTGTTCCTTTAAACTCTTCAAAGATTACTTCATCCATTTTAGATCCTGTTTCAATCAAAGCGGTAGCTAAAATTGTCAAAGAACCACCGTTTTCAACGTTTCGTGCAGCTCCAAAGAATCTTTTAGGTTTGTGTAAAGCGTTAGCATCAACACCACCTGAAAGGATTTTACCAGATGATGGTACTACTGTATTATAAGCTCTTGCCAATCGTGTGATCGAATCGAGCAATATAACTACATCATGACCGCATTCCACCATTCTTTTAGCTTTCTCAAGCACCATACTCGCTACTTTCACATGTCGCTCTGCCTGCTCATCGAAAGTAGAAGAAATCACCTCTGCGTTTACATTGCGAGCCATTTCTGTCACTTCCTCCGGACGTTCGTCGATTAACAAAATCATCAGGTAAACTTCTGGATGGTTTTTAGCGATAGCATTAGCTACTTCTTGAAGAAGAACGGTTTTACCTGTTTTAGGCTGAGCTACAATCATACCCCTTTGTCCCTTACCAATAGGTGAGAATAGATCGAGAATACGAGTACTCATATTGTTAGTACCTTCAGAAAGTCTTAATCTTTCTTGAGGAAATAGTGGCGTCAAGTATTCAAAAGGAACACGATCTCTGATTTCTTCAGTTGTTTTACCGTTAATAGTTTCTACTCTGAGTAAAGCAAAGTACTTTTCACCATCTTTTGGTGGTCGGATTTGTCCTCTTATATTATCCCCAGTCTTAAGTCCAAAAAGTTTAATTTGAGACGGACTAACATAAATATCATCAGGACCAGCAAGGAAATTGTAATCAGGTGATCTCAAGAAGCCATAGCCATCACTCATAATTTCTAAAACTCCATCATTTTCAATCAAACCATCAAAATCTTTGATGCTGACTGAGTTTGATTTTTGTGCTTTTTCTGGTTTCTCAGGTCTATCTGTTTTCCTTTCTTGATGTGGCCGAGCGCGCTCAGTTTGTTTTTCGCTTTTAGCCTCGATCTTCTTTTCAACTTTCACCTCTTCTTTCACCAACTTTTCATCAGCTTTTGGTGCTTTGGCAGGTTCAATCTCCTCTGTAGGGGTTGCAGCATTTTCTATGTTTTCAACAGGCTCTACCTGTGTCACATTTACTCTTCTCCTTCTAGTGCTCGTAGAAGTACTTTTTTTCTCCTTGGATTCATCTGCAGCTGGCGGTATGGTTGATTTCTTGTCCTGCTCTACTGGAGGAACAGGTGCCTCTGCTTTAGTTTCTTTTTTCTTGGGAAGTTGGTCTTCAGGTGTGATCGCTTGTTGATCCAAAATTTTATAAATCAACTCTTTCTTTGGAAGCTTCTTGTAGTTGTCTACACCTAAATCCTCAGCTATTTCTTTCAATTCTGAAAGGAGTAGAAGGTTCAGATCCTCAATGTTATACATAATAATTGGTTAAATTTCACCGTGGATTGGCAAAATATTGGATTAAGAATTCAAATAAATCTGTATTGTATAAATAGATTAAAAACAGATGCCTGTGTGGAGTTACGCTCATCTATATCTATAAATACGTACGGTTGTCGTATTTTGATATGATTATGCAATATTAACACACAATCATCAAGTATACAAGCTTTTGAGAAAAAATCAGGAGGTTATCATTTTAGTTGATTCATCCATTCCTTTTCAAAAGAATTATCTATTAATTTGCAGTCATAAATAAAATGGAATACAAAAACATTGATCAAAAAGTATCTCTTCGTTTAATTGCTTATCAAAAAAGGAATTTTTTTTCCTTTGATAAAGCACATGTGAGACTAAGAAACGGATCTTAAAAATCGAAATTTTGCATTCCGTAACCACTACTTGATCAAACATACACAAATATAGTAATTAGAAATTAATTTCATAAAATATTGATATATGCTCCAGCTTACCCAAATCAGAGAAAACAAAGAAAAAGTCATCGAAGGCTTGAATAAAAGATCAATCAAAGATGCTGAATCATGGGTAGATAAGATTATAACTCTCGACGATACTCGAAAATCCACACAAACTCAGCTTGACGGTACATTAGCAGAGTCAAATAAAATTTCCAAAGAAATAGGCCAACTCATGCGAGAAGGCAAAAAAGAAGAGGCTGACAAGGTAAAACAAAAGACTACCGATTTAAAAGCTTCTGCTAAAGAGCTAAGTGAGCAATTAAGCCAAATTGAAAGTGAGCTTGAGACACTTTTATATCAAGCTCCCAACATTCCTCATGAGAGCGTAGTAC
>JAFIEW010000003.1 GCA_020832375.1 Cyclobacteriaceae bacterium | reverse complement strand
TACGGACAGTACTTTTATGTGCACCATGTATGGAAGTGGAGTGAAGTTTACAGAGATAGACTTACAAGGAAATGTATTGAATGAATATGGGCATTGGAGGCAAAACACGGGTCAAGATTATGAAGAGCTCACTTATTTGGATATGTTTATGGGAAGGATGTCTGCTCATAAAGATTATTTCTTGATTTCAATTACAGACATCGATCACTTAGAGTTATTAAATACTAAAACAGGTAAGATTATTTCTATTAGGGGGCCAATTCATCATCAGCCAGAATATGGTATCAATGAAAATGGTCAAGCGGGTATTAAGCCAGAAACTTGGATTGATCTTTACATTCAAACTCAACTTACAGATCAGCATATTTATGCCTCTTTAGAAAATGTAAAGGGCGGGGCTAGATATGCATTTCCGAAGCGCATATTAAAATTTGACTTAGATGGTCAGATTTTGGAAGAATTTGTGCTTGATGAGGGTGTTCATTATTTTCAAGTGGATGAAGCGAACAATAAATTATATGGTTTGAGCCACGATGTTGAAGGGGCGATTTTAATCTTTGATTTACCCACTTAGTTTTAAATTTAAAGGATAAGAGAAAGAGACTTATTTTTTTATAAGTCTCATTATAGCTTACTAGTCTTGAAAAATACCTAATGTTATCACTTACAGACCAGCGTTTTGAATTTTTTCATCAGCTGCCGTTACATTTTTTATCTCTTCATAAAACGCTTGCAAAGCCTGATTGATCTTTTTGGGTTGTTCGATCGTGCTTGAGTGACCCGCCTCATCTATAGTCACTAGTTTACTTCCCTTGATGTTTTCGTGCATAAATATAGATTTTTCTGGGGTTGTAGCTACATCCTCACTGCCTACAATGATCAGGGTAGGGCATTGAATTCTTTTAAGCTCATGCTCTACGCCATGTCGATTGATGACTCCATTGACAGATTTTGTGATTGATTTGGCATTGCTTTTCAATTCTTTTTCCCAGTATTCTTTTTCTTTGGTGCGACTTGGGTCGTTTAGAAAGGTTTCGCCAAACATTATTTTCATCACTGACTTTGAGACGAATGGCATACCAAAAATCTTTAACATCGTGCTCAAAGTTTTATATTTGCCAATGTTTTCTTTGGCTTCTGCCTGGGCAGATGTTTCGATTAAGGTCAGTGACTTTACCCAATCAGGATAGCGAGCTGCTAGTCTCATCCCAATAAAACCACCCATTGATAAGCCTACAAAGTGAACGGGCTCACCAACTACTTGCTTGATGAGTTGTAGGGCGTCTAGCGTCATGATGTCCATGTCGTAGCCTGTAGACACTACTTCGCTTTGCCCTTGTCCTCTATGGTCATATCCAAGCACTTGGTAACCATGCGCAAAATGATCCATCTGCTCACGAAACATCTTGTGGCTCCAGAGTAATCCATGGGAAAAAACAATGGTTTCTGAACCAATCCCACGTTTTAAGTAGTGAATGTCAACGCCGTTGATAGAAATTGTAGCCATTTTTTCTTTTAAGTTAGCAACTTGTTGATATTATGCAAAGAAAAAATAGGATTTTTTACAAAAGTGATTGCTTGTTCTATTGATAGTTAGGGATAAGAATTTTAAAAGTGGTACCCTCGCCCACTACACTTTCCACTCTTATCTTGCCTCCTAACTTTTCAAGTTGAGTTTTCACGATAAAAAGACCGAGTCCTTTGCCTCCCACATGATCGTGAAAGCGTGCATACATATCAAAAATTTTATTTCCATATTTGCTAAGATTGATGCCTATACCATTATCTTGAAAAGTAAGTAGTAGTTGGTTGTTTAGGCCTTGTGTATCACAATTCACCGAAATGATGGGAGTTCTATTGGGGTGGCTATACTTGATGGCATTGCTTAGTAAGCTATAAAAAATGCTATTGATGAAGTCTTGATGACTGTAGAT
This sequence comes from Cyclobacteriaceae bacterium, assembly GCA_020832375.1. GTDB lineage: Bacteria > Bacteroidota > Bacteroidia > Cytophagales > Cyclobacteriaceae > JAFIEW01. The sequence goes on along the minus strand of JAFIEW010000003.1, from coordinate 93,617 downwards.
GCTCTGACAAGCAGTAAAATTATAACTGATGGTGGCATCTTTTTCAGCGATTTCTTTCTTCAATAGATTCTTAGCACGAATCATTGAATTTTCTAAAAAGATGATATCCTTAGGTAGCTCAGTTTGGTTTTGCAATACTAATATTGCGTTCATGTCATGGACTACAAGATCAAGCTCGAGTACAGATTCTTTGAGCTTCGATATCACGTCCAATAAATGTGGATCCGAAATTTTATTTTCTAGTCCTATAAGGTTGATCAGTCCATGAAGCCTAGCTATTGGCCCTCTCAGGTTATGAGCCGTCACATGTGCATATTGTTCTAAGCTTTGAAGGTTCGCAGCAAGTTGGCTGTTGGAAGTAATCAGCTTTGCAGTGCGGTCTTTTACCTTTCTTTCGAGTTCTTCATTGTTGACTTTTAGCCTTAGGTTTTGCTCTTCAATGATACTTTTAGCCTGATTAAGCTTGCGGTTTTGTTGAGCAAGAATCTCCTGCTGGGCTTGCAGCTCTTCGTTTTGTAAGCTTACTTGTTCTTGCTTTTGCTCTAGCTGAAAAGTACGTTCTCTTATTTTATCTTCAAGCGTAAGATTTTGGTTTTCTATAAGGGCTTGTTTTTCATTGAGTGCAGCTAGTGTACGCTGCTGCTCCTCATTTTTTTCCGTTTCTAAGTCTTTGTACCTTCTACCCAAGGCAAGCGATAGTAATACAACTTCGGCAACAGACCCAAACTCAAGCACATTAGTTGTTAAAGTATTGATTGGCAGTGCGCCAAGGTTTCTCAAACTGTAAAGACTTACCCCTAGTAAGTACATGAACCAAGCCAATGTAAAAATACCAGATTGTTTTACCTTTTTCTTCATGAAGTATAATCCAGAAAAAAAGAGTGATAGACAGTTGACGATTAGCAATAGATTGCTCGGATAGATGGTATGGCGATAGGGAATATAGAAAATAGAGCTCAATAGTAAAAAACCGATAATGCCGAGTATATAAAAGTTGGTTCTAGGGATGGATTTTATACCCGAAAGTTTTAAAAAAGAAAAGGCAAAAAGGTTAGTAGAAAGTATCCAGAGGCCGATTCCAAAAATAATCACGTAGTTAGTCCACCATGGAAAATCTCCCCAAATGTACTGCGCAGCATGACCATTGAGGCTTGAAATAGTAATCAAGTTAGCAAAAATGATAGCGATATAAAAGAAGTAGCTTTTGTTGTTTGTACTTAATGCCAAAAAGAAGTTGTATAGCATCATCACTATCATTATCCCATAATAGATGCCATAGATCATATTGTCTAGCTGAAAAGCTACTTGAAAGTTTTTTAGCTCGTCAATTTTGATGGGCACTAATATAGAACCACTGCTATTGATGCGCAGGTAGACGCTGAGCCGGTTACCATTGATTTGATTTTGATCGATTGGAAATAGAAAGTTACGATAGTTAAATGGTCTTTGACTAAACTTAAAGTGATCTCCCGAACGGTAGTGAATATTTTCTACTCTACCGACCTGATAAAAATCGACTGTGTCGAGGGTAGGAAATGCTACTTCTAAAAATATTTCCTTACTCAAGTCAGGGATGAGCGCTTCTACCTTGAGCCACACTTCGTTTTTTTCAATTCCGAAGTTGGGTATATTCTTTTTTACTCGCTTAAATTGGAAGTCCTCATCTCCACTGATTACTTTTTCTATGGATACTTCACCTGGCGTTGCTATAAGGTAGGATATCTCTGGTTTTATAGTAGATTTTCTATCATCTGCATGAGCAAAAAAGGGGTGCAATAAAAAAAGCATAAACCCACACATAAAAGAAGAAATCAGTATTCTTTTAATGCGCTGGATGCTAAACCTATAGTATCCTTTTCTCATGCTATCAATCGGTTATTTTTTATGAAAGCGATATTTTTTTGTCTTCAGTTGGCAATGAAGTCATCTTTAGGGTATTAAGGCATAGGTCCGTCAAGGCTTTAAGAATCGCTTACTTATCAATACTTTTCGTGTTCATTTCAATGGAAAGACAAAGATGGTCATTTTTTGGCCTTACTTTATATCACTTCTGCTTAACTTGATATAAGATAGGGTGCAAAATGTAAATATCCAAAAGAATAAACTTATCAATCGGCTAATTGGAATATAATCTAGTACTTCTCGAAATACATAGCGCCCAAAAGGAAAGCTGATTACTTCCGAAATAGCTCGTGCAGGGAGCATCTGTCGTATGATAGCTAAATTATCTCCGGCTAGTACAAAGAGTACTCCCGATATAATCGGTTCGATGATGATAAAGTAAAGGATAAAAATCAATATGCTTAGTCCTGTCTTTTTGATAAATAATGTTAGGGTACACACAAATAGTAGCATCCCAACTACTTGAAAAAATAGAACAGGAAGAAACTCGAAATACTTGAAAATAGCAGAGATTGAGCGGTCATAAGATTGGTTAAGTCCCATCGTCATCCCTACCAAAAACACCACAGATAAATGGATCGTAGCAAAGCAAATGATTAACCAAAGCTTACTCATTAGAAACTCAGTTGGCTTAAGTCCATCAATGATGTGCTGCTTCAATGTATCGTTTTCATACTCCATCCCCATACTGATGATGAGCATAATAGCCGGAATGAATGCAAGATAATATGCTACATAGCTGATATTGTGCCATATATCAGGAAACTCATAGATGGGCAGCATGGACGGTCGGTAGCCCTCAAAGTCTATGGAGAGCCTATCGAGTGCTGCAAGGAGCCACTGCCCTGAAAAAAGTACCGTCACCAAACTTATCAAATAGATAAGCAATAAGATCTGGAAAGACCGCTTATGTTTGATCTTCAGCCATTCGAGTTGGAGTATTTTGGTATTCATAAAAGCTATTGTTCTTTTAGCAAGCGTATAAATTCTTCTTCTAGTTGGTAACTGACTTCTTGAAGGTGGGTGAGAGTGATACCTCGGCCAATAAGATAGGTATGAAAATCGTGAACAGACAGTTTGTCATCGACTTGTACGCTAAGAAGACCATTGGGGCTAAAGCTAATGTTTTGGCAAAAATCAGACTCTTCGCAAATACTTTGCAAGATGGAGAGTTCATTGCAGTTAAGCATTAGTGTATTATAGTGCTTTTGAGTTTCACCAATAGGTCCGCTGTGAATGATTCTTCCTTTTTTCAATACCCCATAGTCGGTGCATACCTTTTGCACTTCATCGAGGAGGTGAGACGCCAATAAGATGGTTTTTCCACTTTGACTGATTGCTATGATCAATGAACGAATATCCGCAATGCCCTCAGGGTCTAGTCCGTTGGTTGGTTCATCGAGAATTAATACTTCTGGATCCGCAAGGAGTGCATTAGCGATCGCTAGGCGTTGCTTCATGCCCAAGCTGTAATTTTTGAATTTTTCGTGCTGCCGTTCCTTGAGGTTGACTTGCTGAAGCACTTCATCAATTTTCCTTTCGGGCACTTTTTTTATTAAAGCACAAATAGCTAAGTTTTGTCTGCCGGAAAGAAAATCATAAAAGGAAGGGCCATCAAGTATAGCTCCTATTTTTAGATTTGGGTTGGAATGAGGATTTCTCGGAAACCATTTGAAATCACCTCCACTCGGTTTTATAACTCCTAGCAACATGCCTAAGGTAGTGCTCTTACCGCTTCCGTTGGGGCCGAGTAAACCAAAGACACTTCCCTTTTTTATAGATAAACTTAGCTGATCTACGGCTTTAAAGCCACTAAAGTGTTTGCTTAGTTTATTGATATGAAGTATTTCTTCCAAAATGTTGAGTTTGTATCCGTGAAAATTTATTTTCAATAGATGCCTTCTAATTCCTTAAAACCTTAGAGTTTTCCAAAAATAGGAGGCTGTGAGCGCTTGTCAAAAGAGAGACAAGTTGATCGTTGTACTGTTTTTTTCTGTCAAAACGCAGCAATCTGTCTCAATTTAGTCTACATTATTTTCATTCTTTAAAAAATTAACTAATTGATCGACAGCTTTTCCTCTATGGCTAATTTGATTTTTTTCATCCTGTGACATTTCTGCAAAGGATATAGCATATCCTTCAGGCATAAAAATAGGGTCATAACCAAAGCCTTTTTCTCCTCTTTTCTCTTTTAAGATACTCCCCTTTGCTACTCCCTCTAAATAATGTGCTTTTCCATCTTCATCGATCAAGCAGAAAACAGTACGGAATTTTGCTTTTCTATTTTTATATGACTCCAGGCGTCTTAACACTAGCTGCATATTTTTTTCATCGCTACGGGGCTCTCCCGCATAGCGAGCACTTCTCACCCCTGGCTCATTATTGAGTGATTCTATCTCAAGGCCTGTATCATCAGAAAAAACTGGCCTCTTATATTTTTGGTAGATAGTTTCAGCTTTGATGCGTGCATTTTCTTCTAAAGTAGCACCATACTCTTCTATTTCTTCTTTAAACCCAATATCATTGAGACTCAATACTTGCACAACTCCATCCAGTTTAGCTCTTATTTCTTGTACTTTGTTTTCATTGGCAGAGCCGAAAATGATTTTTTTCATTTCTCTTTTATATACAGTTTTTTGATTTGATGCTTGAAGTACAGGGATGCATTAACAAGTTTAACCTAATCCCACATAAAAAAAGCAACACTATATCATGTTGCTTTTCAATGCTATTATTCAAATGGTAAAACCTCGATCTCAAAAATTATCGGAGTATGAGGAGGAATTCTACTTTGAGCTACAGTAGGTACTACCATGGGGTTACTAGCGCCGTATGCCAAATGGGACGGGATTAAAACTAAATTTTTACTTTTTGCTAATAGTTTAGTAGCTATTATTTGCCATCCTTCTATTACATTGGAGGTGCTACTAAATACAAAGGGAGCTCTACCTGAATTGCTATCAAATACTTCCCCATCAAGGAAAAAGCCTTTATAATTTACTGCAATAGATATACCAACCTCACGAGGTTCGCCTTCCCCTTCTTCTAGGACTTTATAGATAAGCCCATTGTCGAGCGTTTCGTAATCGGTGATACCGTTAACTTCAAGGTACTTTTTCAATTGTTCATTCTCCCATCTTTCTTGCTCAATACGATTGCGAACGCCAGTTAATTTAACTTTCTGGTAAATGATCTCATTAGCGCTGAAAAGTCCGTCTACCTGTCCTCCACCATATGCTAAGCGACTAGGGAACCAAAACTCGTAAGTTTCTCCTTCTGACATTTTTAGAACAGCAAAGTCCAAAGAAGTAGGAACCACATTGCCTCTGTCATGAGAAAATATTGCAAATAAGGTCGAGTCTTCAAAAGAGTTTTCTATGACTTGACCATTAAGTCGACGTACGTCATACTCCATTTGCACAACATTGCCTTGTATTGCCTCTCTCGTAGTGGTGTCACTTTGCTCAATAGCTCTAAAATAAAATCCTTGAGGAGCTTTTTCAGCTTCAATACCTTGGCTTTCTAAATGAGCTAGAATTCGTTGATCTTCACGCTCCGCATCTCTTCGACGATCAGCTTCAGGGTCTGACATACACGCCCCAAACATTAGTAGTAGCAGGATATAAATACCTGAGTTTCTCATATGCTTATATTAAATTATGCCTTTTTGTATTGGTTTTGGTAAACAAAAAATTGTTCGCACGACTGTTTGTGTCTTATGAGGTAAAAATACTCATAATTTCAATTACTCCCTTCTTATTTCTAAAAGTTAAATCGAAAAATTTGTGTTGCACTTTTCTTCTATGGTTTTAATTTTTTTTTCAGGGGATGACGAGCGTATCTTAGGTTTTATCCTCTTGTTGATTTTAAAACTTGCTTCTTGTTTTCAAAAAAATGCATTTCTTTTCAATATAGATTATTAAAAGACTACGTTAAGGAAATGTCTCTTATTTCGCCCATAAATTCATGTTACTAAAAATAATAGCTTCAAGGTTCGAACCTAAAGTAGTACGGATGGAGTCGCACTACTGAATTACCTGAAGGAGTTGAACATCATATCTTAAAGGTGTATTAGGGGGGATATTTAAAGTTGTATTACCCTGTCTTCCATATGCCGCTTCTGAGTGCACCCAAAATGTAGCCTCATCCCCAGCTCTTAAAAGGGTAGTAGCTTGATCAAAACCAATATTAGGAGCACCACTTCCTTGTCGTAAAAATTGATTTGATTCCGAGCTAATAAAGTCTTGTATTACCTCGCCGTCTAAGAAGGTGCTTTTATATCTAATTATTAAACGGCTGCCCTGGTTGACAGGTCTTCCAGTGCCTTCTTTGGTAATAGCATATCGGATATTTGATGGACCTAATGAAGCTGATATTCCCTCTATTGCTAGAAGGCTATCAATTTTCGCGAATTGTGCGTTTCTAACATCCTCTCTGTCATCAAATACCGCTTCTGTACAACCATATCCTGAAAGGATAAGAATAATACCAATTAAAAATAAGTGAGTAGTTTGCTTCATTTTTTTTGAATGTAGGAGACGTATTATTAACGTCTCCTACTTGAAGATTATAGTAATAAAATAGATCTTGATTTATTGAGCTGGCTGCTTTTCAAAATCAACTAGTTCGATGTCAAAAACCAATATTGAATTGGCTGGAATGACGTCGCCTCTTGCCTGCTCACCATAAGCTAGTGGAGATGGGATAATTAACTGACCTTTTCCGCCTTTTCCAAACATACCAATGCCTTCATCCCAACCACGGATTACTTCACCCATGCCGATAGTGAATTGGATTGGCTCGCCTCTTTCTACTGATGAATCGAATACCTCACCGTTTGAAAATAATTTGCCAGTGTAATGAACAGAAACAAGATCACCTGTTTCAGGGGTGTTGTTAGATCCTGCTTTTTCGACCACATAATAAACACCAGAGCTAGTCATTTGTGCATCAAGCTTATTGTCTTTGATGTATTCTTCAATTTCTCTAACCTCATTGGCAATGGTTTCTTCTCTTCTCTCAGCTTGCTCGGCTTGGTTCCTTTGCATTCTTTCCATCTGACGCTCCATGTAGGTATCCTCATCTTCCACATCTTCAACGCCAACTATAAATTTTATATCAGAGTCCTCTTCAATAAATTCAGGTACTTCCATCATGAAGGTTTCGTTGAAAAGAACAGTAGCGTTGATAAAAAACTCAAGGCTATCGCCCTTACGCATCATTTTAAACATTTCTTCTATGCTTCCTTCTTTAGATGACCATAGGCTATCAGACTTTTGTAGGGGCATAGCTGCACCTTGGCTGTTAGAGTCGAATAGTAATGAGTCTCCCGTGTAATACTGCATATTAAGCAACAGGATATCACCGTCTTTGGGCTGCTCTCCATCACCTTTATTAAGGTATTTATATTTGATACCGCTACTTGTAGTTTGCTCTGAGCCCGAGTTGCTGTCACAAGACATGAAAGTAAACGGGATAAAAAGCGTGACTAATAATAGAATTCTTAAGTTTGACATTTAAATATAGTTTTTGATTGTGTTATTTAATTCTTCTTTGTAATTAGGTAGTAATGAGATAAACTTTTCAACGGTCTCCTCTAGGCTCAAGTCACTTTTTCCACCGGAAGCATTTTTATGCCCCCCTCCACCAAAGTGTGCGGCCGAAAATTCGTTTACAGCAAACTCACCTACGGAGCGAAAGCTCATTTTAACAGCCTCGGTTCTGTCTATAATAACGGCGGCCATGCTTATTCCTTGTATCGATAACGCGTAGTTTACAAGGCCTTCTGTATCTCCTGTTCTCGAAGAGAATTTTTCTAAATCTTTAGCACTAATTGCAAAATATGCGGTATTGTATTCTTCAAGTACCACCAGTCGCTCGCTCAGTGCAAAGCCAATAAACTTTAGTCGGTCAACAGTATTATTATCGTAGATTAGCTTGGATATTTTTGCGTTGTTGGCGCCATGTTTTATGAGCTCAGCAGCTGTTTGAAAAACATCAGCGGTGGTATTTGGGTGCTTAAAAGAGCCAGTGTCGGTCATCAATCCAGCAAATAAACAGTCGGCAGCATCGGCGCAGATTAAGTGGGTAAGTTCTAAATCTCTAAATAGCTGGTAAACCAATTGAGCGGTTGCAGCCGAACTTACGTCCCAATATCGAAAGTTAGCAAAGTCCTTTGGGTTTTGGTGGTGATCAATTAGGGTGATCGTTTTCTGATGCTTTATTTTTTCAATATGGTCACCCAAATCATTAATCCGACTTAAGCATGAGAAATCCAAACAGAAAATTATATCTGAGGCTTCGAGTATCTCTTCTGAGTATCGCTCGTTTTTTTCATTGTATACGATAATTTCATCTTCGCCCTTCATCCATTTTAGAAAATCAGGATAGTCGGTGGGAGTAATTACACTTACTTGATGACCAAGTTTTTCCAAAATGATTTTTAGACCTAGAGAAGAGCCTAGCGCATCAGCATCAGGTTTGTGATGTGTGGTGATCGCTATTTTCTTTTTTGATTGAGAAATTAAATGCTTAAAGTCCTCTAATTTGTTTCTTTCTAATAATAAGTCTGTCATAGAGTGTGGACATAGTCCATAGATTTAAATGCAAAGATGCAACATATTCAGTTGATGACAAAATGATTTTCAGCCACTTAGCGACAAGCAAATTGTGCTAAATTCAAACATTATTTTAAAAAATGAGCGAAAGTATCACCTCTTAGTCCTAAGCGAATAGTTTCAAGTGCTATAATTTCTTGAGGAGCGATGTTTCCAAGGTTTACATTAGCACCTAAAAGCTTGATAAACCATACTTGCTGTGCTTTTTGGGGCGCTTCCCATATAATCTTTTCAAATGGAATTTCGGTCAATATTTCTTCTACCAAACCAGATCGCACTTCTCCTGTAGCTCGAAATAATCCTACATTACCTGATTCTCGAGCCTCTCCGATCACTTTCCATGCTCCAGCCTCAAGTTCTTTTTTCATGAGTTGGATCCACTTATAAGGAGGGATGATTTTCTCTTCATCTTTTGAGCCTACCTCAGAAAGTACAGTGACTTGCTCAGATAATAAGCGGATGATATCACACTTTCTATCATGCTCCAAATCTATGGACCCATCGGAGACTTCAGCATATTGGAGTTGATACTTATCTAGTAGGCGACGGTAGTCGTCTAGTTGATTCCGTACTAAAAAAGCCTCAAAGAGAGTTCCTCCGAAGTATACAGGTATATCTGCGCTTTCGTAAATTCTAATTTTTTGGTCAAGCTTAGGGGTAAGGTAAGAAGTACCCCAACCTAGCTTTACTATATCTGTATATTCAGCATTTACTTCTAAAAAATCTTCTGTTTCTCTTAGACTCATTCCTTTGTCCATGGCCATGGTAAAACCGAGTGTGCGTGGTTTTTCAGGACGCTCAGGAATATCTTTCAAAGCGTAATTCATATAGCGCTTATTCTAAATTATAGGGTTAATGATTGTCTTACATTAAGACTTGTACTTCTGAATTATTTTATACAAAGCTTTCTGTGTTTCCAATTTTGGAAAAAAACTGAAAAGCTGAGTATGATTTTCATAATTCAAAGTTAAGGCATTTTCAAGAATTGCAAAGGCGTTTTTATAGTCTCCTTGTTCTATGAGGTAAGCAACTTTTCTGTAATATAGATCAGATTCCTCTGGTAGATCAGCAATCCCTAAGTCTATAATTTCAATAGCTCGTGATATTTCGCCAATTTCAAAGTAGATCTTTGACCAGTCAAGCCACATGGAGGGCATGTCGCCCATACCCAGGTAGCTGGCTTCTTCATAGGCTTGTAGTGCTGACACAAGATTACCAATTTGATGCTCCATTCTGCCCTTAAGTACCCAATATTCAGTTACATCGTCGGCTAGTTTTATGGCTTTGTTGATAGCATGAATGCCTTCATGCCATTTTTGCTTTGCGTCAAGACAACATGCCATTCCAAACCATGCCTCATCGTTTTCAGGATCGTCTTTTGATGAGAGCCGGTAATACTTGATGCCTAGATCATATTGCTCCATCTTTTCATATGCGGCACCTATACAGCAAAGCACTTCACTCGAGTGCCCCTCTATTTCTAAAGCTTTCGTGTAAGCATTGAGTGCCTTATTGTATGACAACAGATTCATATAGGTATTACCCATATTAAACCATGCAGAGGAAAAGTCTTCCTGTATGGTTGTTGCATAATCATAACTCTGTATGGCTTCTTTGTATTTACCTAGCTTGTTGTAGACAATGCCAATATTGTACCAAGCCTGCGAACTATAAGGATCCTTGTCTATAAAGTCTTGATAATAGCTAAGGCTTTCTTCTTGCTTTCCGATCATATCAAAGCAAAAAGCAAGGTCATAAAGGGCACTTTCGTGGTTGATGTTTATTTCAAGTACTTGCTTGAAACATTTGATGGCGTCCTCAAATTTATTTCCCGCTTGATAAGCTACGCCCATAAAGTAGTAAACTTCATCCTTGTCATCAACCATGGGAAACAAGCGTTCGTAGAGCTGGATTGCAGCTTTATAGTCACCAAGTAGTGCTGTGATATTCCCCTTTAAAAATATGATTTCTGAGTCAAATGGACGTAAATTTTCAGCTTTGCCTAATATTTCTAAGGCCTCATGGTATTGTTCTAGGCCTACATGGCTTTGCGCTTTCAGGACCGATAAATCCACTTCAAATGGGTATTTTTCTTCTGCCATTTCGCAGGCTGAAAGGGCTTTTTTGAAGTTAAAGGCATCCAAATAATAGCCTATTATTGACTCATAGGACTCTAAATCAAAGAGGCAATGTTCTCCTTTTCCGCTCAAGAATCGCTCAAAACGTTTGACCAATTCTCTTTCTTCTCTATTTGGATATTTTTCCATTAAAGTTTTTCTTTTCTCTCGTAAATCTGTAGGCTACTTCTTCCTTTATTGGAAATTTACAGTATTAATTCTGATTATGCAAAATCTAATTCATCTACACCGATACCCCTAAGCCATCCATTTCTTCTTTGAGTAACTGAATACTATCACTAAGTGGCCTAAATCGAAAGCTGGTTTCATCAATCACCTTTTTATTACTAAATCGGTGTGAGGTGGTAGCGTTCCGACCCAATTCTAAGGATGTACTCGCTTTTCTAAACGTCAGCTTAGATAATAAATTCTCTATTAGGATTCCAATTTTAAGCCAAGGCTTACTTACATGAATCGATGGCGATTTCTTATCAAAAACTTTAGCAATCTCGGAAAACATCTCTTTATAGGTTACAGTTCCCGCGTTGATAATAAAACGCTGATTTCTTACACCCTTTTCAAATAAAATTAAGCTAAGGTCTGTTAGATCCCAAACATCAACATAGTTAACAAGCCCCTTGGTGTAGAATGGTTTTTCTTGAAGAACATAGTTAATCATCTTCATGCTACTATTGTCTTTATTTCCAGGTGCAATCACTATCGAAGGGTTGACAATTAACACGCTAAGTCCTTCCTGAACCCCTCTCCACACTTCTAATTCCGCAAGATATTTTGATTTCGAATAAGCACTATTGTATTCTGAGTTTTCCCATTGACTACTTTCGGAAAAATTATTTTCCTTTCCTGATCTACCGATAGCGGCAACACTACTAACATAGAAGAAATCTTTAATGCGATACTTTAAGCAGGCATTCACGAGATCTTTTGTGCCTTCTATGTTTGTAGTGCGCATTTCTTCATGATCTCTTTTAGAATAACTTACTTTTGCGGCACAGTGAAATACAGCATCTACCTCATTAAAAGCCTCAGCATGAAAAATCAGTGATGCTAAGTCAGTATGTATCCATTCGATTTTTTCAGCAACATCTTTCAGTAAGCCATAATCGTTGTTTTTGCGGTGGATCGCACGTACTCGATAACCTCTTGATAAGAGCTTCCTTACTAGCTGACTGCCGATGAGCCCTGTGGCACCTGTTATTAGGATTCTCATAGATGATTATTCAAGATCTCACATTTGTCAAAAGCTTTTGCATATAAGCGGCTTTCTTTCACTTCTTTCAGAACTTCTAGCTGCTTGATATGATGACAGTCGCTACCTAAGAATGAAACTATACCTTTTTTGATAAAACTTTCAGCAAGCTTTTTTGAACTTTTACTGTAATAGCCTTTTAAAGAATTGAGGTTCACTTGAAGTTTTAAGCCCTTTTCGACCCACTGCATTACCTTTTCATCTTTGCCAATTAAGTAAAGATATCTTTCTGGATGTGCTAATACAGGTTGATATCCTGCAGATTGCATTTTAAATATAGCCTCACCAATAAATACAGGTTCATTGACATAAGGCGTTTCAAAAAGTAAGTATTGATTTCCAAAGGTTAGCAGTTCTTCCTTTTTATCTAGTCGCTCTATCAAGTATTCGTCTAAGTAATATTCTGCAGCTGCTTCTATTTTTATGGTTAGACCTGCTGTTCGCATTTCTTTTCTTAGTGATTCTAGTACACTCAAGATCTCTTCGCTTGTATTGTCGTATTGGTCAGGAATGACGTGAGGGGTCGTAATCACTTTTTCATAGCCTAAGCTTTCGAAAGCCTGAAGCAATTCAATGCTATTCTCTACGCTAGGAGACCCATCATCAAGCCCTGGTAGCAAATGCGAGTGGACATCTACCTTTAGATTGACGGGGGTATTTTTTTTAAAAAATGATAACACAAGCAGTGGTAATTTAATATTGATTAATGCTTTGCTTCTGAAAAGCAATCTACAGGGATAAAACCTAATTTTGATCAGCTTGTTTAATTCATTATTTTTTTTCAAATAATGGTAATGCAGCGTCTTTTTCTGACAAAATACCATGCTTTACAGGCCAATCGATGTTTAGGTCTTTGCTGTAGGGATGATATCCTCCTTCAGATTGGGGATGATACAAATCGCTACACAAGTACATAAAGATGCTATCTTCTAGCGCTGCAAAGCCGTGTGCATATCCTTTTGGTACATATAGCATAAGACCGTTTTCTGAAGAAAGAATTTCAGCATTACATTTTCCGTAGGTAGGAGACCCTTCCCTAAGGTCTACGGCTACATCGTATACTTTACCATGGGGCACCCATACTAATTTTGCTTGTGCATGTGGTTCTCTCTGAAAATGAAGTCCTCTAATGACACCTTTTTTTGAATAACTTTGGTTTATTTGCTTCAAATTAGCCTCCGGAAATATTTCTTTCAGCTTCTCATAATGGTAAGCCTCCATGAAAGCGCCACGCTCATCTTTATAGATAGGACTTTCAATTTTACATAAGCCATTTTCATGAATATAGGATAACTTCATGCCTTGATTCTTTTTAATTTGATGTACTGCTCTTATTACCTTTCAAGAAAGCGGTAACTTTATTCTTTAATTGATCACCACTTTCGGTAAACTCTGGAGTAAGACTAGGCTTGTCTGGAAAAGTCTCCATGTGTAGGGTTTGCGTAGGAAAGGCAAATCGTACATTTAGTTCTTCTGCTAAGTTGATAATGTCTAGTAATAGCTCATGCCTTACGCGTAATTCCTCACCCCATGTAGGTACTGGGAAGAAAACGTAAAACATGATGTTAAGGGAGTGAGCACCTAAATCGTTAAGGAAAATATTGTAAAAGTCTTTTCTTGTATCGGGATGCCGCTCAACAATGCCTCTGAGCCCATTTACAAAAGTGTCTACCACCTCAGCTGGCGTATCGTAAGTAATGGTGATCGTTGTGAAAAAACGACGATAGCGGCGCTTTCCATGATTGTCGATGTCTGTATCAGCGAGCTTCCCATTAGGTATATAAATCAAAGAGTCTCTAAATGTACGAATTCTCGTTGCTCTGAAACCAACCTCTTCTACTGTGCCATCTACCCCACCAGTAGTAATCCAATCGCCAATTTGAAAGGGTTTGTCTATGAAGATCATTACTGAGCCAAAGAAATTCTTTAAGGTGTCTTGTGCTGCTAGAGCTACTGCCAAGCCACCAATAGAAAGACCGGTGATGAGCGGTAAAATATTAAAGTTTAAGTTGGAAAGAATGGCGAGTCCACCCACTACAATAACAAAAATACGTAGTACTTTTTTCACCAACGGCACTAACTGGTCGTCGAGAGTACTTTCGGTTTTTTCTGCCATCTTTTGTAAGTATGCACTTAATACGTCTACCAATCGGTAAAAAAAGACGGTTCCAAATAAAGGAATAAGTGCATAAATCGTAATAGTGATATAATGGGTAAAGGTCACATTGAGCTGTAAAACAGGCAGTAAAATGGTGATTGTGGGGAAAATCACCATGTAGCTAAGTGGTCTTGCCACTGGCATGTAATATTTGTTTGCAATCTGTTCGTAACCCGCTTTCTTCAAAAAGACAATGATTACCTCCTTGAGTATATAAGAAAAAACCTTGTGTACAGCTACCGCTATAAATATTAATCCCAGAAGAGCAATAAGTTGCCAAGTCTGAAGACCAAAATACTCATTAGTTCCCAGTTTGGGTAGCAAGGTAAGCAAGCGGTCAGTTCCAAATGGGAAGACTTCACGGTGTATTTGCGGGATGGCCTTGAAGCTTTCTTCAGAAAAGTACCATCGACCGTCATCAGCACGCTCTAGGTATAGAGAAGAAAATTCATTTGTAAAATAATATACTTGTGCATTTTCAGTAGTATCTGTATAACTACGCTCTTTAGGTGCAACACTAAGATCGATGATGATTCCACGACCATCGAGCGCTTGCCTTAACTTTTGAGCATTGAGTTGGGCTTCTTCTACACCAGCGTAAGCTGGAGGAAACGTGCGGGTAGCCAAGCTTAAATTTCTTTCCTCATCCCCCGTAAACCTTAAATAAGTTTCTAGTGTATGAAAGGGTGTTCTTAGGCTGTATGTCGTTGCACTTTCGTTTGTTGTTATCTCGGCAGATTCCTGCCCAAATACTGAAACTTGATCTCCAGTAAAAAACACAAAAAAACAAAAAACGGTTAGAGTTTTGATACCGAATAAAAACCTAGCACTCTTATTCATTTTCTTCTGATTCATTGTCTAAGTATTTTTCCGCTAGATAGGCTATTATGTTTAGCCACAGCTTTTGTTCTTTCTATTTAAATTAAAAATTACCATGCTTATGTTTTAACAAGCTCTCTTAAATCTTTCTGCAAAGATATCCACTCTTTTGCAGACTTTAGGTTGCGTATACTGCTTATAAACTTCTTCATCCCTCAATATTTATTTCAGCGATGCGCTAGGGTGAATACCCATTTTGCTTACCCCGTTAATGAGCTTTCCTCTTTCTATTAGCGGTCATTACTTTGAGGTGTTCTATGTGGTTATCATTTATTCCCAAATGAGTCACTGCACGAAATTGCCTGGGTCCAAAGGCTAGCATTTTCACACCTTTTTGCTGCCATTGGCTTAAAAATTCGCTTAAGTCTACCGATTCGTGTACTTCTGCAAGTATAATATTGGTTTCAGGACTTTTTACTTCTTTTACCTCCTCCATCAAGCCGAAAAGCGTTGCGATTTCTTTTGCCCGTCTATGGTCGTCAGCAAGACGGTTTATATGATTGTCCAATGCATAGGTAGCTGCCTGCGCCAAAAATCCAGCCTGTCGCATACCACCGCCAAGTACCTTTCGTACCCTGCGAGCTTCTTTAATGAAAGTTTTTGTTCCTATGAGCGCCGAGCCAACGGGCGCTCCCAGTCCCTTGCTAAAACAGATACTGATACTGTCAAATAGTCTACCATAGACTAGTGGGTCTTGACTTTGTGCAATGATCGCATTGAAAAGCCTTGCTCCATCAAGGTGAAACCGCAACTGGTTTTCTTGAGCAAAAGCCGAAAGTTTGGATATACTATCCATGCTATATACCGTACCCCCTCCTCTATTGGAAGTGTTTTCAAGTGCAAGGACCTTAGATTTTGGAAAATGAACGTCCTCTTTGCGCACCGCATTAGCTAAGTCAGCAACATCCATTATGCCGTTTTTGCCCTTCACTAAGCGAACCGAGCATAGCGAGTTATAAGCAATTCCACCTCCCTCATAATAATAAATATGAGCACCCTCCTCGCAAATGACTTCGTCTTGAGGAACTGTATGTACGCGTAAGGCAATCTGATTGGTCATTGTACCCGATGGGCAAAAAAGACCTGCTTCCATGCCGAACATTGCCGCAATTTTATCTTCTAGCAGCTTGACCGATGGGTCTTCACCGAAAACATCATCTCCAATGTCTGCCTTCATCATAGCTTCACGCATCTCAGGCGTAGGAAGTGTGAAAGTATCACTACGAAGGTCAACGATCATCTGATTCATGACTATATTTATCTTATTGTACGTCTTTTAATTATCGTTTTGGTAATAACTCAAGGGCAGCTACTTTCATTGCTTTTATTCCTGTAGGGATGCTATTTTCATAGTCTGGAGCAAACTCAGCTGAGTGTAAACCTGGAAGCTCCTTGCCTTTTGCTTTGTAGTTTGTTATTTTTTCCTCTGATACAGCGCCAAGCCAAAACATAAAATATGGGACAGGAGTGTCTTGCAGTCCAAAGCGGCTAAAATCTTCACCTACCATGTAAGCAGGCATTTCTTCTACTGCATCTTTTCCAAATGTATCTTCAAAAACGCTGACGATACGCTTAGTCAGTACTTCATCATTGACTGTAGGCGGAGTAATCGGCTCTCTTATACTGATTTCGGGGTATTCCCCTTCAGTAAGTCCTCCGGCCGCTGCATAATGATCGCACATTCTTCGGATAGCGGCTATTGTAGTAGATCTTACTTCAGGAGAGTAGGATCGCAAGGTGAGCTGCATTTTTACCTCATCCGGAATGATGTTGTGCACGGTGCCTCCATGGATTGAGCCGACAGTAATTAAAGAGGCATCAATCGGGTTGATGATCCTAGATGGAATTGTTTGAAAAGCATTAATAAGCTGTGCACTTAGTACGATGGGGTCAATGGTAGTATGTGGGGCAGCTCCATGTCCACCTCTTCCTTTCACTGTTATATCCATCATGTCTACTCCGGCCATGAATGGTCCAGATTTATAGCCTACATGCCGAGAGGAAAGAGTCGCATTATCGTGAAGCGCTAATGCATAGTCGGGGTAGGGTATGAGCTTATACAAGCCTTCATCAAACATGGCTTGGGCACCAAGTCCATTTTCTTCAGCAGGCTGGGCTACCATAATTAGGCTGCCGCTCCAATCTTCCTTATGCTCGCTTAAGTATTTCGCAGTACCGATAAATACGGTCATATGCAGGTCATGACCACATGCATGCATGATGCCGACCTCATTTCCCGCCGCATTGATACCTCTTGCTGTTGATGCAAAGCTCAAACCTGTCTTTTCTTCAAGAGGTAAAGCATCCATATCTGCCCGAATAAGCAGATTAGGCCCATCTCCATTTTTTAAGACTCCTACTAAGCCGTGGCCTCCAATATTTTTTGTTACCGCGAAGCCTAATTTCTCTAGTTCCTCCGACATGCGTAGGCCTGTTTTCTCTTCCTGAAGGGAAAGCTCCGGGTGCTGATGCAAATGGCGATATAGGTCTTCAAGCTCTTCTCTTTGATTCTTGTACCACTTCTCAAAAACAGTTTGAGCTGATGACCATGAAGAAATACTTACAAAAAAGACTAGAATAAATACTTTGATCATGTTAGTTATTAGATTTATTAATTTCTATCGGGTCATAGGCTTGGCTGAGGTCGAAAAAGCCAAAAGAGTTGCGATAAGCTGAAAATAGATTGGTTGCTAGGTCATTGTAACGTTGGGACAGCGAAGTCATTATTTTTGCTTTAATGATTGCTGAGCCGCTCATTATGTCAAATATATTTACTTGAGGGATCACATAAATATCAGCAGTTTCACTACTGACCACTGCATTGTACATCCGATAGGTGTTATCTAAAAGCGAATTATCGCCAAATGAATCATAGGGGCTGAGTGTTTTAAGTGATTCCATTTTGTCATCTATATCGATGCTTAAATTGACTCTACCATTTTTAACAATATAAAGCGCATGACTCGGATCTTTCCTGAAAAAAACCACCTCGTTTTCGCTGTAATTTCTCAAATACATATAAGGTATGAAAAGCGCTAGTTCATCGTCACTAAGTTGTTCAAATAAGCGAATTCGTTTCAAAAATCGTATTACGCTTAGCTGACTTGCGCTGTAAGAGCGTTTAAATGGATTCATTGTCTTTGCTTAATATAATTGATGTAAAGATACTAAAAATTGCGAGTTATAGCCGTTTCACTACTTCCCATTCCCTTGAAGTTTTTTTACAAAGTCTTGGTTAACTGGCAGGTTTTCAATCAATCTAACAGATTTGTATTGGTTTTGTCATTTGATACTTCTGCTTGTTCTTGGGGTATATTTGATTTGTTTTTAAGCTAATAAACACCTTATAGCCCTAAGTAGGGCTTGCTTAAAAAGTTCCATGTACAGCAGATTCGAGGCGGCACAAGCTTCGCTTGTCCTAATTGATGAAAAAAATGATAAATTTCAACAAGCTTATTTTAAGCTTTTAATTTTTTTTTCAGACAAATACCACTTACGATAATGCTTGGGGCTAAGCTACAAAATGTCGGTCTCAGACATTTTCGTGCAAGCATTTTCACTACTTTTGATTAATAACTGTGCACTTTAATAAATAAAGTGCAGATTTTATGATTTATTTATCAACAATTTACCTGTTTTAAGCAGACCCTAAGTAGCCTAGTCGATGTGCTTGTGTATAATAGGGGTTATTTTAGGTCACTCTTTTTGAAATGCTATTAAAAGTGTGTTATTTAGAGTTGAGTAAGTAAAATATTATCGATACACTCACTAAACAACAAACAAATCGGGCTGTTGACGCCTTACCAACCCAATAAATTATGGAGACCAATTTTATTACTGCCGTATTTTTACCATTGGCACTGGGTATCATTATGCTCGGTATGGGGCTAAGTTTGAGAATCGAGGACTTTAAGCGCATTTTCAAATATCCAAAAGCTGTTTTTTTAGGCTTATTGCTCCAAATAGTTTTGCTGCCCCTTTTTGGTTTTTTTCTTGTTACTTCCTTCAATTTACGACCCGAGCTGGCCATTGGCTTACTATTAGTTGCCTTTTGTCCCGGTGGAGCCACCTCTAATCTCATTTCTCACCTATCTCGTGCCGATGTAGCTCTAAGTATTAGTCTTACTGCTTTTAGTAGCATGATCACCATTTTCACCGTACCTATTTTTACTAATTGGGCATTACTCTATTTTGTAGATGCGGACAAAAGTATTCAAATGCCGGTATTGAATACGATCCTACAGATTATCTTAGTAACTGCACTTCCTGTAGCTATCGGCATGTGGCTTTATAAAAAGTACCCTGAAAAATGTCGTAGAAGCATGAGAGCGGTTAATATTGTTTCAGGTATATTTTTTGTTTTGGTGTTAGTAGCCGCTATTGCTAAGGAGAGAGAGAATATAATTCCATATTTCCGAGAAGTGGGCATGGTAGCTTTTCTGCTTAATGCTGGCATGATGGCTTTTAGCATGGTGGTAGCTAGAATCTTTTTTCTCTCAAGAAAGCAGATGTTTTCCTTAAGTATTGAGACAGGTATACAAAATGGTACTTTAGCTATCGCCATTGCGGCAGGGCCTCTCATGCTTAATAATACGCAGTACGCCATAGCTCCAGCGGTTTACAGTCTAGTGATGTTCATCACTGCTGGAATAGTTATCTTTGTAGGTTCTAAGGTGAATAGTCCCAACATTCCAACAGCATCCCAATAAAAGAATTAGGATTGATCTTCGATGATTTCTTTCCAGACGTGCTCGATTTGTTTTTCCCATTTTTTTAATGGGGAATGAGGGTATGAGGTGACTTTCACTCTTTCAAGTATACCAAGCTGTGTAAAGGAGTCTCCTATTTGCACATCATGATAGTGCTTTTGGGCATCGAGCGCATTGCAAACTTGCTCTACGCTCCCACCTATGGGTACCATAAATATCCGCTTACCTAAGTACATAGCTTCGCATATCGACTCGAAACCGGCCGTACTAATGAGCGCGTCGCATTGGCTCATTTTTTTTAAAAACACATCAGCATCTAGAGGGTGAAAACTTAAGTCGCCATTGTAGCGATTTGAAGCATTATAGCCGTCGCCAAAAGCATGTATTTCTTGGCCTACATTGCCATCGCTCCAAGTTTTGAGTTCCTCAGCATAACCACTATTGACAAAATATGCTAACCAAAAGCCTTTGTTTTCAGGTCCAAGCCGTTTTACCTGTTCCCGTATGAGGGGCGGACAAATTTTTATTTTTTGCTTGGGATGAGGGGAGTAGGGCGCAAAGCTTAGTGCATATACTCTCTTGGACCCAAAGCTGCTAATACGATTAAGCAACTTCATAAGTCCAATCTCTAGACTTCTTCCTGCAGGCCTCGGAAATTCAGGGTGGCTTACTAAATACTGGTGAGCAAAGCTGTAAATAGGAGGGTGCTTTCGATAGCGAAAAGCATACAAACCACAAAGGGGCTCATAAAAGTTAAGGATGAAATCGGCCTTGCTTGCTAAAATAGCTAAGTGAATTTGTTTTACGCTTTTCAGAAAGGTTGAGCTTAGCGACAGGTTTTTCTTGAAGGTAGTGGATAGCTCTAGGTGCTTGTTGGAGCTGTCCTTTATGAAGTTAGGGCTTTGAAAACACTCTATGGTTGTTTTTACCGCAGACTCAAAGTAGTGCGGAATCTCTCTTTGTGAGGAGCATCCCAATAAAATTTTTATTATTTCCACCCCATTCGACCTTAATTGTTCGGCCGCTGCAATGGCTTGACTCATATGGCCTCGTCCTTCACCTTGTACTATAAAAATGGCTTTTTTGCTTTCTTTAGTCAATTTCGGGTCAGTTTTTTAGGTGATAATAAGCCTTGCCACTATTTGCCTTCTCTTTAAATTTAAAATGTTTTGTAATCACTGCGTGACAGCTCAATTAGGCCTGCATAGTTAGCTTAGCAATTATTTCAGAGGCTCTAGGTCGTCACCAAAAATAGCGGAATTATAAAAAAAGTCACGTATGAATGAAGAGTTTTCTACTGTAGGTTTTGTCTTTATTATTTCTGGGTTGGTTGAGGTTTCTGATTGAGTGGTATAAGATGATTCGGAATAGTAAATAAGAGACCATTCTCCGTCATCGTCTTCTACCAATGCGCTCATACTTTCTACCCAGTCTCCAGAGTTCATATAAATTATTTCACCAAGCTTACGAATGGCCGCTTGGTGAATATGCCCGCATATAATGCCGTCAAAGCCCCGTTTTTTTGCGTAGTCGGTTAGTGTATTCTCATAATCGCCGATATAATTATTGGCAGTTTTCATGCTAGACTTTACCTTTTGGCTCAAAGAGTAGTAAGGCTTTCCTTGCTTCAATCTTTTGTAGTTGTAAAGTCTATTAAAATATAGTAATAAGTTGTATCCATAGTCCCCAAGGTGAGCAAGCCATTTAAGCTTGGTGGTTATTTGATCGAAGATATCACCGTGAATCACTAGATACTTCTTACTACCTCTGTAAAGTACAGCTTCTTTTTGTATACTGAAGCGACCAAGCTGAAAGGGCATTACTTGGTTAAGAAAGTCGTCGTGATTACCCATCAGGTAGGTCACCTTCATATCAGTTCTCTCAATTTTCTTGATGATTGTTTGAAAAAAACGCGTATGCTTTTTTTTCCACTTACCTCCTTTTCTTAGTTGCCATCCGTCGACAATATCTCCATTGAGAATGAGGTGTTCACAACTCATTTGATTTAGAAAACGCACTAGCTCACGGGCTCTTGAACTTTTAATGCCTAAGTGTAAGTCTGAAACAATGATCGTTTTATAATGAGTGTTCATAGGCATTTTAATTGTTGAGATGAAATATCCCCGATATGAGGCATCAATTTTTTATAAGCAACCCTTTTGAATAATTGTGATAGCTTGCGGTAAGCTTGATTTTAAGTTTCATTATTTTTTACAAATATAATTTTATCATATTTGAAGTTTGTTACATGAAAGTTAAGCTTTTCCCAAATTTGTGTTAAAGAAATGTGATTTGATGATGCTTATAATATAGGAGCCTGTACTGTTTTTTTACTCATAGAAGTGTGGTATCTATTTAGTCGAAAAAATATTAGCTTTTTGGGTGGTTCTTTATCGATCAATCAGACTAGATGTACCATCCATCGACAGACAATTGTAATTTCGATGGTTTAACATTAAAATTATCGGTTTGATTATAATATTTATCTATAAGTGAACTCACTTGGTCTATTAATTTTGCAATATTATTACAAATGGTTTTATATTGCGTAAAGTTTAAAGAGATAATTCTTAATTTTAAGTTTATTAAAGATTTGGAATAAGTAGTAGAGACTCAAATAACCCATTATAAATACCATTAAATTTATTAAACATGATAGACAAGAAAGTCGAAAATTCCATAGCTTTTGCTATTGAGGATTTAGCAAAAAAATTATCAAGAAATAACCAAATGTTGACAGCCCGTATGGGTATTACCGCTCAAGAATGGTTCATATTATTGTATTTGGCTCAAGATCCGAATATTCCTAACATGAGAAAAAGAGGAGCCAAGACCGCTACCCAAATCACGGGTGTATTCGCTTCTCATATAGCTGACGCATTAAATGTTTCTAGACCAAACATTACAAACCTCATCAGTACTTTGATGAGAAAGAACTTCATAGAGCAAAAAGAAGATCCACAAGATAGAAGAAGAAAACACTTAGGTCTTACTAAAAAAGCAACTAAGTTAATAGAGGAGATAGAGCCAGATCGTTTGGATGCTAACCAAGTGGTTTTGAGTGGCTTCTCTAAAGAAGAAAAAGAGCAGTTCATAGAGTACTTAGAGCGTTGCTATAATCACCTAGCTGACGCTGAGTCTAGTATCTTTGATTATTAATATTCTCATAAGATGAATTACAAGAGGCTATTTAGATAGCCTCTTTTTTTTTATCCATCCATTTTTAGGAACTTTAATCTCATCTTTTAGGTATATTTGCAGTGATATTGCAAGACTATATCTTTTTAATCACATCGTTTTTCTATTTAAATAGGTTTTAAGATGAGCAATCGTGAATACAGAAAGGGTGATGTAAGTACTTTTAAAGAGGCTTTTCATGACCTCATCAAGCAATATCGGCTTCAAGGCAAGTTAGGTAACTTGAGAGTAGTTGAGGTATGGAAGCAAGTTGTAGGCCCGTTTATCGATAGTAAAACAGAATCAGTCGTGATGAAGAATAAAACGCTAATTGTTAAAGTCACTTCTGCTCCTCTTAAGCAAGAAATCATTTCTTCAAGGTCTATTCTCATTAAAAACATTAATAAAGAGATGGGCGGAGATTGGGTGAGTGACATCAAAGTTTATTAGAAAACCTCGTTTCCCTTATGATTATAAAAGTAAGATTGGTTTTACTCACGATTAGCTTGTCAATTACAATAAGCCTTTTGTTGGTTACCAGCGGTCTTTTGCCAGCTCAAACTTTAGAGCCAATCAAGATAAGTGG
This sequence comes from Cyclobacteriaceae bacterium, assembly GCA_020832375.1. Taxonomy (GTDB): domain Bacteria; phylum Bacteroidota; class Bacteroidia; order Cytophagales; family Cyclobacteriaceae; genus JAFIEW01. The sequence goes on along the minus strand of JAFIEW010000003.1, from coordinate 70,202 downwards.
TGAAACCATGGGGACCTACTATCAAATTACTTATATTGATACCTTACAGCGTGATTTGAAACCTCAGGTGGACTCCATGTTGACAGTATTTAATCAATCGCTTTCTACCTACATTTCAGACTCGGAGATCTCAACCTTCAACAAAACTAGCACCTTTAGCTTTCAGTCTCCTTTTTTCTATCCAATGCTAAAGCTTAGTGAGCAAGTGTATGTTCATACAGAAGGTGCTTTCGATCCTACCGTTATGCCCATAGTGAATTTATGGGGATTTGGTCCTGAGAAAAGACCAGAGCAAAAGCCGAGTGAGCAAGAAATTAATGAAAGACTTTCATTGGTAGGTTTTTCTGAAAATATCTCCTTCGATCAAAGTGCAGTCAAAAAGTCAAAAGATGGTGTTTCATTAGACTTTAGCGCTATAGCAAAAGGATATGGTGCTGACGTAATAGGTGAATTACTACAATCTTATAGGATTGATAATTACCTAGTTGAAATTGGCGGTGACTTGGTCACTCACGGCTTCAACCCAAAAGGAAAAGGATGGAAGCTGGGTATTGAGCATCCACAAAATTTTGAAGACGAACAGCCTCTGTCCGCTATCGTCACTTTGGGAAATCAGGGTATGGCAACCTCTGGGAATTATCGCAATTACAGGATAATTGATGGTAAAAAAGTTGCTCATACGATTCATCCAAAGACGGGAAGACCTGAAGCACATAATCTACTAAGCAGCACCGTGATAGCTAAGAGCTGTGCTTTGGCTGATGCTTATGCTACAGCTTTTATGGTGATGGGATATGAAGCAGCTGTGAAATTTATAGATGAAAGTGAAGATTTAGATGCAGTTTTGATTTTCGTAGATAATGAAGGGAATCTGCATGTATATTATAGCGAAGGAATTGACACTGAATTGATCAAAACAAAATAATGGTTGATACAACAAAGAAAGAGTGGTTTGGGGAATGGTTTGATTCGCCCTATTATCCTATTTTATATAAGCATAGAGATAAAACGGAGGCAGCATTTTTTATCGATAATTTAGAGTCTTATCTAGGCTTCAAAAAGGGTGAGAGAGCCTTAGATTTGGCATGTGGCAATGGACGGCATTCTTTATACCTTCACTCTAAAGGACTGCAAGTTACGGGTTTAGATTTAGCTAAGAGAAACATAAGTCAATTGCAAAGCCTAGATATCGAAGGCTTATCCTTTTATCGCCACGATATGAGAAAGTCACTAGATCTACCTGCTCAAGATTATGTGTTCAACTTATTTACAAGCTTTGGTTATTTTGATACCGATGAGGAAGATATATCAGTACTTCGTCAAGTATGTCGGTGGCTTAAGCCGGATGGTACTCTTGTCTTAGATTTTTTAAATCCGCAACCAGTACTTGACAAGCTAGTAAAAGTAGAGTCAAAAAATATAAAAGGCATCGATTTTGCTATCAGCAGGCATTTTTCAGATGGATTCATTATCAAAGAAATAAGAATAAAAGATGGTGCTGATGATCACTTCTTTCAAGAAAAAGTGAAAGCAATTACCCTCGCTGACTTTCAATATTACATGAATCAAGCGGGTTTACAAATAGTCGAAGTGTTTGGTGACTATGAACTAAATGCTTTTGAACCTGGAAATTCTGGCAGAATGATCTTTATTGCGAAAAAAGCTATCTCATAGGATTTTGATTTTCATTGCATCAGAAAATATGGCTTTGACAAAAACACACCGCTTTGGTTTACTTTCAAAAACATTAGTAATTAGGATTACACTATTTAATCTATGATCATACAGGCTGCTATTCTATTCTTCACAGCATTCCTTGCTGGTTATGCATACACGCTGTTTCCTAATTTATCAGTTAGTAGATTTAGGTATACGCTTGTATTTGCTGGGTCTTTTCTTTTTTCTATTACCATCATACATATCTTGCCTGAAGTGATGACTGGCAATTTAAACCCACACTATGCGGGATTATGGGTGCTTGCTGGTTTCTTTTTGCAACTTGTATTAGAATATTGGAGCAAGGGTATAGAGCACGGACATATGCACGTCCATCCTGAAAAGGATGGATCATCGATTAGCTACCTCTCCTTACTTTTAGGGTTGTTTTTACATGCTCTTCTGGAAGGATCCTTATTAAGTCACCCAGGTTCTCATGGACATGATCACGGACAAGGCCACTTACTTTGGGGTATTGTGCTGCACAAAATGCCAGCTGCTTTCGCTCTAGTAGCTGTAATGTCGGCAGCAAATTTACCAAAAGTTAAAATATGGTCTTACCTCTTCATATTTGCGATTGCATCTCCTATCGGCCTATTAGCTAGTGACTATCTACAACATACGCAACTACTAGGTTCTACCACTATGGATGTCTTATTCGCATTGGTATGCGGTAATTTTCTACATATTTCCACTACTATTTTTATAGAGAGTAATCCTGATCACTCGTTAAGAAGAGGCAAGTTCTTAATCGCTCTTCTAGGAGCGGGTATTGCTATTGCTTCTGAGTTTTTGATTTAAGAACTTACTCTACATTTATTATACTGCAAGCCTATCAGCATGAGGTTGTTAAATTAATCGTCAGATATTGATTTTATTATAGTTAGACGCCTTGTAAAGCCCCATTAGGAGGATTTTGTTTTTTCCGATAGGTCAGTGCTCAACACACATATTTTGGTTGTAGTGGTCAAAATATTTTAAAAACAGTAACTTTGTTGTTTCTTTTAGTCTATCTTAGTAAATGGGGTAACCTTAGACTATTGAGTAGACGTCAAATTATAGAAGATGTGTATTAGGTATTTTCCTTTCAATAATCATTAGTATCTACAAACACGTAAATAATGTAATTGGGTCATTGACTCTATTGAATTAACGAAAGTTTCAATAGGTAGTATAAGGACGTGATAGTAGCGGAATGAAGAAAAGTAAAACAAACAAATTATGAATAAAGAGGCAGAAGAACCCATTGAGGATGCGGATGTGAAGCCTTTGCCTCCGGTAGATACAAAGCGAGAGTATGATCCAGTATTACCTGGTGCCAAAGATTGGCCTGTGGTAAGAATGAGTCGTCACCGTAAGGAGTTTATAGAAAAGGTCATTGATTATACTTTTGATAGGGTAAAGGAGTTGGTAGGGAAGTCAGCGGAGAGTATGGTAGAAGAGTTAGAGACCACTCTCCATCGAGAGATGCTGCGTATCAAACAAAACCCTTGGAAGGTAGATCCAGAAGACGATTATGATTTTTGGAAGAGGGTACGCAATGAGTTGACTACTATGCGTTATGCTCCGAATATGAGAGAGCAGGCAGACAGAATGATGAGAGAAATTATCAGTCGGTATGTCAATGAAATTGCTGGTAATTTCAACCCATCATCTTATCGAGTAGCAAGAAAAGTAGTGACTTTTGGGCTCACGCGTCTGTTAAATGCTGCAAGACTACCTGGTTATACTTCTATCTTTAAAAGTGAATTTAGCCTTCAGGATAAAGTTAATATTGTTGGTGAAGTTGATCAGCTGCGAAGTCTGGCAAAAAAAGGTACGATTGTGATGGTGCCAACTCACTTCAGTAATTTGGACTCTGTCTTGGTAGGTTGGGTGATGAATGTTCTAGGTTTGCCTCCTTTTATATATGGTGCTGGCTTAAATCTTTTTAACATCAATATTTTTGCCTATTTCATGAACTCTCTGGGTGCTTATAAGGTAGATCGTCGTAAGAAAAACACCCCTTATTTAGAGGCTTTAAAAGCCTATAGCTCGATAGCGCTGGAGTATGGTTGTCATAGCTTGTTTTTTCCAGGCGGTACGCGTAGTCGCTCAGGAAAAATAGAGAAACGTTTGAAAATGGGATTGCTAGGCACTGCCATGGAAGCTCAGCGGATGATTTATGAAAAAGATGAGAGCGATCAGGCTAAAAAAATATTCATTGTTCCAGTAGTGCTTAACTATCATTTTGTGTTAGAAGCTCCTTCTTTGATCAATGAGTATCTCAAAATGAAAGGTCAAGAGCGCTATTACGTAGAAAATGATGAGTTTAGTAATTCATATAAGATTACTACCTTTTTACTCAAGTTTTTTACCAAGGGTTCCGACATATCTGTTTCTATTGGTGAAGCCATGGATTTATTTGGAAATAAGATTGATCAAGAGGGTAATAGCATTGATGCCCATGGAAGAAAGATCAATACTAGAGAGTATTTCATGAAAGATGGCGAAATCAAAACAGATAAGCAGAGAGACATGGAGTACACCCGCATGCTAAGTGAAGTTATCGTGCGCGAGTATCATAAGCATAATAGGGTTTTTTCTTCTCATTTGGTAGCTTTTACTGCATTTCAAATGATCAAAAAAAGACATCGAAAGCTCGATCTGTATAATCTATTAAGACTACCAGAAGAAGACCTTGTGATTGACTACCAGGAGTTTAAAACTACCTTCAAAGGATTGAGAAAAGTGCTTTATCAGTTGTATCAGGATGGTAAAGTAAAACTAGCTCCACATATGAGTTGGAAATCTGAAGAGGTAATTGCCCATGGGTTAGAAAACGTAGGGATGTATCATGCCCTTCGACCACTGGTGCGCAATGAAGCTGGTGACATCGTGATCCAAGACATGAATAAGTTATATTATTATCACAATAGAATGCTGGGATATGAGCTCGAAAGGTACCTTTAAAAAAGCTTATGGGGTTGTGGGAGCTGGAAGTTTCGGCACTGCAGTTGCCAATATTATCGCACAGAGACACCCTGTCATCATGTATGCTCGTAAGCCTGAAGTGGTGGAAAGTATCCAGAGGGAAAGACTAAGTTACGGTAATCGTGTGCATGAAAATGTAGAGCCTACAGGCGACTTGGCCTATCTGATTGAGCGCTGCGATGTAATTTTCCCAGTTATTCCTTCTGCTAATTTCCGTGACCTAATGCGGAAGATGGCACCACATCTTCATCCTTACCATACCCTAATACATGGCACCAAAGGGCTAGATATTCGCCTTCCAGAGGGTATGCAAGAAGCTGATTATACAGAGCTCGACCGTGCACATGTAAGAACAATGAGTGAGGTCATCAGAGAGGAAACGGTGGTAGTGAGGGTAGGATGCATGGCTGGGCCGAACTTAGCAAAGGAAATTCTCGATCAACAGCCAGCAGCCACAGTGCTGGCATCTCACTTTGATGAGGTCATCGATGAAGGAAAAAAAGCCTTGCGCTCGGATCGGTTTCAAGTTTTTGGTTCACAAGATCTCATCGGTATAGAGCTTTGCGGGGTGCTTAAAAATATAATCGCTATTGCTTCGGGGGGACTTTCTGGTATGAATCTTGGCGACAATGCCCGCTCACTACTCATTAGTAGAGGTATGATGGAAATGATTCGGCTAGGTACCGCTCTTGGTGGCAATACGCAAGCATTTATTGGCCTAGCGGGCGTTGGAGACTTGGTTGCAACCGCATCTTCGAAATATAGCAGGAATTTCACAGTCGGTTACAGGTTGGCGAAAGGAGAAACCCTTGATCAGATCATAGAAAGTATGGAAGAGGTAGCCGAAGGTGTTAATACCGTAAGAATAGCGGTGAAGTTGGCCAAAAGATATCGTGTGAGAATACCCATTACGGAGGCAATTTATCAAGTACTTTATGGAGGATTAAGTGTAGAAGAGGCGCTCAGCTACTTGATGCGCTACCCAATGACGCCTGATGTTGACGTACTCTAGTAGAAAAATTGGTACTGTCAAAGGATTATTACTATTATTTAAATCCACTGATTGGCCGGTTTGTTAAGCTTGTTGATTTGGAATGAGGATAAACTTGATCGACGGTTTTTAAAGTATCATCATCCCTATTAAATTTAAACAAAAAATATACCTCATGAAAAATATCGCATTCGTCACAGTTTTATTTACCGCAAGTATTTTTTCGTTTGATCTTTTCTCTCAGTCACCCAAGTTAGTCATCCATGGAGGTGCTGGCACAATTAAAAAGGAGTATATGACTGATGAGCAAGAAAAAGAGTATCGATCGGTGCTAGAAGAAGCGCTCAATGTAGGATATGAGCTTTTAGAGTTGGGTGAAGATGCAGAATCCGCAGTAATTGCTGCCATTATGGTGATGGAAAATTCTCCATTGTTTAATGCTGGAAAAGGTTCTGTGCTTACTGCTACTGGCATAGTAGAAATGGATGCTGCAATCATGAATGGCAAAACAGGTCAGGCTGGAGCTATTGCAGGAGTGCGGAGGATAAAGAATCCAATTACCGCCGCTCAAAAGGTAAAAGATGAATCACAGCACGTAATGATGATCGGCAACGGAGCTGAGATTTTTGCAGGTGAAAAAGGTGTTGAGCTAGTGGATCCAGACTATTTTTTGACTGATAAGCGAAAGCAACAATTAGAACGCATCAAAGACAGTGAAAAATTAGAGCTTGACCATAGTGGTGACAGAGGTTTTATTGAAGAGTTTCATATGGATGACAAAAAACATGGTACGGTGGGTGCCGTCGCACTAGATAAGGCAGGAAATATTGTTGCAGGTACTTCAACGGGAGGAATGACGAATAAGAAATACGGTAGGGTAGGTGATGTGCCAATTATTGGTTCCGGTACATTTGCTGACAATGCTAGCTGCGCAGTTTCTGCTACAGGACATGGTGAGTATTTTATTCGTAATGTAGTTGCATATGACATCGCTGCTTTAATGCTGTATGCAGGTAAGAGCCTTCAAGAGGCAGCAGATGAAGTGGTCATGAAGAAACTGGTAGATAAGGGCGGATCTGGAGGTATCATTGCTATTGATGCACAAGGAAACATCGCAATGCCCTTTAATAGCGAAGGAATGTACCGTGGTTTCATTGAAAAAAAAGGGGCTGCAAAAACCTTTATTTTTAAGGATGAGTAGTATAGCATAGACCTAGGCTCTACCCTTAAAACCCGCTTATTTGAGCGTGTTTATCTAGAGGTGAAGTTGTTAAGTATGTCATTAATAAGATGGTGTTTTTTATGGAGTTATTAAAGGGTAATTGATCTTTAGAAATTGCGCTTACTGACTAAAACCTAGAAGTTAGAATTTATGCTGTCAATGTTTAAGAAATTTATATAAACTACTGTAGGCAATAAAGTTATGGTGTTTTTTTAAAGGGACCTCATACGAAGGCTGTTGGTGATTCGACCAGCTAAACTTTGAGATATTAATACTAAGAATCTCTTAAAGAAGGGCGAATTATAAGATTGATATAGGTTTTGTTGGAGCTACAGAATAATTATTTTGACTCCATAGGTGGTAAATCAAACATAATCTTATTAAAGTAAATAACTGATCGATTTCTGTTAACTTCAGGGTTAACTTTATTGCGAATTCTTTGGATGCCATATTCTAAGTGATATTCGTCATACCAGTTCATAAAATCACCAAATCTTCGGTCTGTAAATACAATCTTATCATTTTCTAAGAGAGTAACCGTCTTTTCTTTTTGCTCCTGCTGAATTAATCCATCTTCATTAAAAACAGTATATCGAATTAAATTATCAGTTTTATAGCTAAGTACGTAGCCATTATAAGTAGATCCAAATGATACAATATTGACTAATTCATTAGTCATTACGTTTGTGAGCCGAATCGTATGGTCCCATAAGAGGCTACCTTCTGGATTGAAGCTAGCAACAGTATAGTTATTGTATTGATATCCCAAAAAGAATACACCCCCAAAACCGAATTGATTATATGAATATCTAGGAAAATAGGCTTGTGCCAAAACTAATGTTTCTTCTGATGCGGGAATGATACCTTCGAGCTGGATATTTCTATCTAATTTTACTTTTCTTCCTCTTTCAAACCTCCTTTGTAATCTATTAAGTTTACGATCACGCATTCTTGGTTTAAGGTATGCAAAAACGTTCTGCATCTTACCGAAATTGATATATTTTGGTGTTGTGGTTTTATTGTCGAAGTCGTAAATGATAGCGGTGACCCAGCCTCTCGCTCTATCAGACCTCTTGTATCCGTAAGTACAAAAAACCTGATGTCTCCCCGACTGGACATCAAATAATGTTTTTGCTTGAAGGAAGTTAAAGCTATTTTCTTGGTCGTTTTCTAAGGTGTATCGCGACAAATTACCACCATACTCATCAAATAACGCACCTCTTATTAAGCTTTCTGCTCTATTGACCTTATCTACTGTAGTAATTCCAAAGACATTGTTGTTGCGGTCTAAAAAGACATCAGTAATTTTTGAGTCACTTCGGTAAAAGCCAGGTACTACTGATACATTTTGGCTCAGTTGGTCATAAAGCAATACCACTGAACGTTGATTGAGCTCGCCTGTGAACAAAATAGACTCTCCTATGAAATCAGCAGAGTTTATTTTCATAGGTACGAAGTCATCAAATTCATCAATTTCATATTTTCCAGTAAAAAGGTCAAGCTCTATTAAGACTACTTTTTGTGTCAAAAAGCCAGACTCTGAAAAAATTAAAAAGATGTTTTCACCTTTTACATCATATGTTATCAATGAGAGGTTCTTATCTTTCCCTAAAGTAGTTTCCCATATTTTATCAAAATATGCATCAAAAAATTGGAAAGTATAAACTTCTTTCCTACCTCCCCCGAAGTTTTCATCCTCTTGATAGATTAAGACACCTTGATTGTTAACGGGTATTACCATGGGAAACTCGTCTCCTCTTTCAAATTCCAGCTCTAGCCTATCCACCACAACTGGGACTATAAGCTCTTGGTCTTGAGCATGCAAACCACAGATTGACATGAAGATTAAAGCAGCGGTTAATAAAAAGAAAGGTAATCGCATCAGTAACGGTTGATAATAGGTCGTATAGTAGTTTTTATCATTCATTTGTATTACTGAACAATTGGAAAAAAGTTGTTTTCCCAACATGAGCCAAACCTTAACTTGTTGATGCAAAATTAAAAGCCAAATGATGGGAATTATTGTCTAGTAATTGTAAATTTAAATCTTTGTGCAACAAAAGCAACACAATTCTTCATCCAAAAAATTACTTCAGAAATAGTGAATAATAAAGACATTGTCAAAATTTTAAAATACTACGCCAAGCTTTATGAGTTGACGGAAGATAATTCATTTAAGACAAAAGCACTTAGCGCTTCCATAGCAAGTATTGAAAATCAAAATATAGATTTAATTGGCTATACAGAGGAAGAGCTTCTTTCTATCAAAGGGCTTGGTAAAAGTATTGTTTCCAAGATAGAAAACATCAAAGCCATAGGTAATCTTGAAGATGTAAAACAACTGGAGCAAAAGATACCCAGAGGCGTTATTCAAATGCTTGAGTTACCTGGGCTAGGGCCTAGTAAAGTAAAAAAAATATGGCATGATGCTAAAGTAGAGTCATTAGACGGCTTATTAGTAGCTTGTAAAGATAATCGGATTGCTCAGGTAAAAGGTTTAGGGCAAAAGACACAAGAAAATATAGAAGAGGCTGTAGCATTTAAGTTGAGCCAAAAAGGAATGTTACTCATTTCCGAAGGACTTCAACGGGCCCAAGAGATAGAAAAACAATTTAGCTCCAAGCTAGAGGGTATTGAAGTCATTAGAGTGGGCGCTTTAGCCAGGCAAAGTGATGTTATGTCAGGCCTCGAGTGGATAATAGCTTTTGAAGACAAAAAGGAGGCCCTTCCTGTCATTCAAGAGATCTTAAGTTTAGAAGAAGTCCTCCAAGAGTCTGGACCTTTTCTAAGTAGTTTTCTAGATGAGAACCAAGTCTTTTATCGCTTTCATTGGGTAAAGCGTGATCTCATTCCTCGCAAACAAGTAGAACTTAACGCTAGCGCTGCTCACCTAAAGTTTCTACAGGAGAAAGGCGTAAATATTTATAGTTTCAATAAACAGATCGCATCAGAAAATGACTTCTATAAAGCTTTTGAACTCCCCTTCGTAAGTGCCGAGTTGCGCGAGGGCTTTGTAGAGAGACTCGATGTTGCTATAGAGGATTTGGTGAGAGATGAGGATCTAAAAGGTATTTTACATAATCACACGACCTATTCTGACGGTGCCCACACCCTTAGAGAGATGGCGCTAGCATGTAAAGAGCGAGGATATGAATACCTAGGAATAACTGACCATAGTAAGACTGCCAGTTATGCCAACGGTCTTTATGAGAAAGATATCATTCGTCAAATGGAAGAAATTGATGAGCTTAATAAGGAACTTGCGCCTTTCAAGATTTTTAAAGGAATAGAGTCTGATATTTTGATGGACGGCAGCCTAGATTATAGTGATGAAGTACTAAAAAGCTTTGACTTTATTGTGGCAAGCATACATGCCAATCTGAATATGGATGAGAAAAAGGCTACAGAAAGATTGCTTCGCGCCATTGCCAATCCTCATACAACAATTTTAGGTCATCCCACAGGAAGGTTATTACTTCGAAGAAAAGGCTATCCTGTCAATCATAAGATGATTATTGATGCTTGCGCTGAGCATAATGTTGCTATTGAGATTAACGCTAATCCTTGGCGACTAGATCTCGATTGGAGGTTTATTCCCTATGCTATAGAGAAAGGAGTTAAAATAGCTATCAATCCTGATGCACATCATATCGATGGATATGAAGATATGAAATACGGTGTGATAATGGGTAGGAAAGGGGGACTTACCAAAGGAAATACGCTAAATGCGATGAGTAAAGATGAGATTGCTCAATATTTTGATAAGAAAAAAATGGTTGGGAATGTCTAGTTTGTAAGTAATACTCAACAATAAATAGTGTGCATATGATTTTAAAATAAATTTGTCTTATATATAACTTTTGATTTTTGCCTTAATACACCCCGACTCATCAGGTATTTGACGGGGTACTATTTTGCAAATTAATAGCGAATGCATCCAAATAAGTGTATAAGTAGATTTTGATCATCTATTTTTTATTAAACTTAATTGATTATATTGATAGAGTAGGATTTAAGCCCTAGATTTATTACGTTTTGGATGCGAGATTACGTTATATTTTAAGTAGGGCTTGCTTAAAAAGTCCCAAGTACTGTGGATTCGAGGCGGCACAAGCTTCGCTTGTTTTAATTGATGAAAAAAAAGATAATTTTCAAGAAGCTTATTTTAAGCTTTTATTTTTTTTCAAATACCAATTACGATTCACGATAATGCTTGGGGCTAAGCTACAAAATGTCTATCTCAGACATTTTTGTGCAAGCATTTTCACAATTTTTGATTAAAAACTGTGCACTCAAATAAATAAAGTCCAGATTTGATGATTTATTTATCAACAATTTAGCTGTTTTTAAGCACGCCCTAAATAGTTTCTCTCATGAAATTAGTTTGATTTCATTTTTTGTTTAAAAGGTAAATTTATCCCAATGAAAAGTCCTGAGTCGGTAAAAATATTCATAGTAGAAGATGATGAATGGTATGGAGAGTTGCTTAAGCACCATCTCAGCAATAACCCAGACTATTCTGTAGAGCTATATGATACGGGTAATAAACTATTAGACCAACTGCATCGAGGCCCTGATATCATCTGTATGGATTTTGGGTTGCCTGACTATAATGGTGAAAAGCTACTTAGAGAAATAAAAAGTAGGGGACCCAATTTACCTGTTATTGTTATTTCAGGTCAGGAAGACATTAGCACAGCCGTGAAGCTTTTAAAAAATGGAGCTTCAGATTACATCGTTAAAGACGAACATACTAGAGATTTACTATGGAGGTCTGTCCTAAATATTATCGAGAAGATGTCTCTTCGTCAAGAGGTTGAAGCACTCAAAGATCAACTTCAAAACAAATATGAATTTGACAGTAGTATCATTGGGCAAAGTACTGCCATTAAAAGTACTTTAAAGCTTCTCAAAAAAGCTACAGAAAGCACAATTAATATTTCACTTACGGGTGAAACAGGTACTGGAAAAGAAGTTTTTGCGAAAGCTATTCACTATAATAGTGATCGAAGCCGACACCCCTTTATCGCTTTAAATATGGGGGCTGTACCTGCTGATCTAGCTGAAAGTGAGCTTTTTGGTCATGAAAAAGGGGCGTTTACTGGTGCTGCGGGGATGAAGAAAGGTAAATTTGAGATGGCAGATGGTGGCACCTTATTTCTTGATGAAGTAGCGGAAATGGATCTTTCTTTACAGACCAAACTCTTGAGAGTAGTTCAAGAGCGAGAGGTAACACGTATTGGCTCATCTAAACCCATCTCTTTTAATGTACGAATCATTACAGCAACGCATAAAGATCTTTCTGAAGAAGTGAAAAACGGAAACTTTAGAGAGGATCTTTATTTTAGAATCATGGGGTTGCCAATTCATCTGCCACCGCTAAGAGAAAGAGGTAATGATATCGTCTTATTGGCCCGTCATTTTATAAGAGAATATGAAATAGATAATAAAATCAATTATAAATTAGAATTAGAGGCCGAAGCAATAGAAAAGCTGAAGTCTTATAATTTCCCTGGCAATGTAAGAGAGTTGAAAGCTGTGATCGATTTGGCTTGTGTAATGTCGGACTCTTCAGTGATTACAGCTTCTGATATCAATTTTCATGAGCTAAACAGAAAGAACCTATTTGTAACTGAAGAAAAAAGCCTCAGAGAGTACAATAATGATATTATCAGTTACTACCTAGAAAAATATAATCACAATGTAATCTTGGTAGCCGAAAAGCTTAAAATTGGTAAATCAACCATTTACAACCTTATGAAGTCAGGGGAGATAAAGCAATCATAATCTTTCTATAGCTGTTTTTTTTGATGAGATAATTTTTCATTAATCCTAGTTTAACTTCATACTGTCTAAAACCATTTGGCCTATTTAGGAGATTAGCTATTTGTGGTCTAGATTTTGCTAAAAGTTCCTTATACTCTAATCTGGTTGGTAAAGCGTATTAGAAGTAAGCTAGCAACGAACGAAGAATTAGGGTATATTTATCTTTTATGAAGCTCATTAATCGCACGATCACTATATTCATTTATCATAGTAGTATAGATGTAATTCGATCGCGTAGAACCTGACAACCATGTAAATGCTAGAGTGATTTGTAAGTATTGGTCATCAAATTTTAATTTAGCTCAAAAAAAAACACAAAGATGGATGCACCTGCACTACCTAAAGTTTGTATTATTGATGATGACTTTCTTTTCGTCAAATTAACTAAGCTACTACTTGAAAAGTCAAATTTTTGCTCAAATGTGGAGATTTTTAAAAATGGACAAGAGGCTTTACAACACTTTAGCAGTACGGATAAATGGGATACAAATATCATTTTTTTAGATTTAAACATGCCAGAGCTTGATGGCTGGGGTTTTTTGCAACGTTATCGTGAAATTAGACCTCAATCACCCCCAATCATTTATATTGTGAGCTCATCGATAGACCCAAAAGATAAAGCAAGAGCAAATGATGACCCGCTAATAGAAGGCTTTTTAAGTAAGCCTTTAAAAATGGATACATTAAAAAGTATCAGTAATTCTTTTATTAATTCTCAATCTACTTGAAAGTTACTATCAATTTGGAAATACAACATCATCCACCATCAGAAGCGATATCTGACCTATTAGAAATAGGAGCACTGCATTTATTCGTTCCAGAACTTGGCTATCTTAGATATTTTCAGGGTGAGTATACATTGTATGCCATACAAAACTCAGCAATAGGTGAGTGTAAATGGAGTAACAGAGTTTCTATTGAACCGATCAAGGGACAAAATAATCTCTATCGATTCGTTGGAATTGATGCTTTACCAGAAGAAAAAAAAACCTTAATTGGATTTGATGTATCAGATAAACTATCCGAGGGTGCTTCCTATATTTTGTTTCTGCCTGATAGTGAGCATACCATCCAATATGATCAGCACTTTAAGTTAATCAAAAAGTTAGGTAAGCGGCTCATTGCTGAGGTAAATGAAAAAAACAAAGCTAAACCACAATCTCTCGAAATTAAAGACGAGATTCGCCTTCAGAAAATGTTGCTTTCTATTGCTTCTACTTATATAGATCTGGACCTAGATCTTGTAGACTTTATTACCAAGAAGTCTATTGCAGAGATTGGTAGATTTGTAGATGCAGATAGAGCTTATTACATAGAATACCAAGCCGATAAAAAGTCGCTAAACACGCTTCACGAGTGGTGTAGTGAAGGTATAGATTCTTATCGATTAAGATTTCAAGATCTTAAAATAGATGCTTCAAGTCCTGTATTACAAGCACATTTAGCAGGCAACCCCTATCAATTTATCATTGATGGGCAAAATCTCCTCCGATCAAATGTTGAGCCCGCCCTAATGTTTCGTCCAGAGGACGTGAAGAGCTTCATTACAGTCCCTTTATTTGATGATCATGATGTTTATGGTTTCGTAGGGTTTGATGCTGTAAAAGATAATAGAGAATTTAAAGACCGTGAACGCAAGGTATTATTCGTTCTGGCACAGATGCTGCTAAACACAAAAAAGCAAAAAAGTAGAGAATTGAAGCTTAAGCTCGAAGAAGAGAAGTATCGTAACATTCTTTCTAATGTAAATCTAGGATTGGTAGAGGTCGATAATAGCGGAAAAATTATTTATAACAATAGAGCCTTTCAACAAATGCTTTCCTTGGACTTAGTCCGTTTAAAAGAGGATGGCATAAAAGCTATATATGCGGAAAGTTTGGATTTCAATACAGAAATAGCCAGGAAAGTTGATGAACTAAAGCCGGCGACCTTCCAGTTGAATTTCGAGAGGGGTACTCAAAGAAAATGGTGGCTAGTTAGTACTACACCCAACTATGATGATCTTGGAAGAGTAAAAGGAGCATTGATGGTTCATTTTGACATTTCTGAGCAAAAATTATTAGAGCTTGAGCTTGAAAAAGCTCGAGATACAGCGGAGCAATCTTCAAAAGCTAAGGAACTCTTTTTGGCGAGTATGAGTCATGAGATTCGAACTCCTCTAAATGGTATTATTGGAATGTTAAGAGAAGTTAATAAAGCTCACCAGCTCACAGAAAAGAAAGAATATGTAAACAACGCACTTAGTGCAAGTAAACATCTACTGACAATTTTAAATAACATACTTGATATCAGTAAAATTTCGGCAGGAGAGCTCACCCTTCAAGAAGAAATATTTCAAATCGCTGATGTAGAAGCTTCTTTAAGAGCAATTTTTGAATATGAAGCAAAGAAAAATCAAAATGAGTTTAAAATTTTTACACCTGATTCTCAAAGCCCCTTTTTAAAAGGAGACCTTCTTCGATTAAAACAAGTGCTTTTCAATCTAATTGGAAATGCAATCAAGTATACAAAAAATGGTTTTGTAAAACTTGAAATCTGTCTACTAGAGGCAACGGAAAAGATGTCAATTTTCAACTTTATTATTGAAGATAATGGCATCGGTATGTCTGAGAGCTATCTTGATAATATTTTCGCTCAGTTCAATCGTGACGACACCAGGCAAAAAGTACATGATATAGAAGGAACAGGATTGGGATTAACCATATCAAGAGAACTCGTACAGCTGATGGGAGGGGATGATATTTATGTAGAAAGTAAATTAAATGAAGGAACCAAAATTGGATTTGTACTAAGCTTCGAAAATATATCATCTCATCAGATAAAAGATCAAATACAGCTTAGAGATGCGGAAACTGATTATCTGATGAATAAGAATATATTAATAGTTGAAGACAACGAAATGAATAGGTTCATCGCGATTCAGATACTAAAGGAGCATGGGTGTATGCTACATACAGCAGAAGACGGTCGTGAAGCGGTAGCATTGTGTGAAAATAATAATTATGACCTCATACTTATGGATATAAAAATGCCTATACTCGATGGAGTCGGCGCCACAAAAATTATCCGTAATGAACTAGGTAAAAACATGCCAATTTTGGCTGTGACAGCAAACGTTTTTAAAGAAGATATTAATCGCTACTTGTCGGCAGGCATGAATGGGTATATCACCAAACCTTACGATGAAGATTTTTTTGTTCGCAAAGTAAAGGCCTCTATGCAAGGAGAATCAATGTCTACAATGCCTAAGGCAAGTGAATTTGATGCCTCAATTGAAATAAACGCCTACTATTCTCTAGAAACACTTGAGAAAATATCAAGGGGTGATGCAGACTTTATGAAGCGAATGATTAAAATTTTTGTAGAGGGTAGTGAAAAGAATCTTGATGAGCTAAAAAATGGTCTCGCACAAATGGACATTAAAAAGATCAAAGCTACGGCCCATCGCATGAAACCAAGTATTGATCAGCTAAAAATACAAAAAGTTCAACCCCTTATACGCAAGCTTGAAGCTTTAAATGAAGATCTAAGTCCTGACTCGAAAATTGATATCGAAAAGATGATCCATGAAGTCGAAAGTTGCCTCCTGCAAGTGAGCGAGGGTCTTAAAAAGGAGCTTCTTTCAAGATGAAAAAGTTATAATAAGAACCTTTTCCAAAATTTGGACTCATTTTTTGCTACTATATACCAAAAACTATGAATTAATAGCAATAAAGCCACTAAATACAAAGTGGCATCAATTTAGCAGAGATTTTTCGGTATTTAAAGCGATTTATAATGAAAGTTTTTTTAGTAGACGACGATCCCTTCCACCTATCCATGGTGCAACATCTTTTACAAGGTGTTGGGAAATTTCAAATCTCCACCATGCAAGATGGCATTGAGTGTATTAATAAACTTGATTCGAACCCTGATATTGTTTTCTTGGATCATAATATGCTCTATTGTAATGGCTTTCAAGTTATGAAAAAAATTAAACAATATGACCCCAAGATTCATGTAGTTATCATTTCTGGAGAAGAGAATATTGATGAAAAAATTGACTTTATAAGACATGGTGCTTTCGAATTCATTACAAAAGACGATCACCTGTATGAAAAAATTTCACAAACCTTGGAAAGAATTGAAAATGCTCGCACGAGTTACGAGAAAAAAGGAGGTTTTTTTAATAAGATTTTTGGGACATAAAAGCGGTGAAAAGATACTAAACAACATCAATTCTCACTATTTAAACTTTTGCTATTAAATTTAAGGCTCGCTAAAAAAATCATTTTGTTATCAAGGTTCATTTCTTAGCCGCATATAGCACTCAAGATTTTTAGCTTTTATAGTATTTTTAAGCCTTAAAGCCTTTGCTTAATCAATAGAGATATAATTCAAGTTACGTTATAAAACAACTAAAGTATTGCTTGTCGACTTATATTAGTTTAGAATACGCTGTACTTAAGGCTTATTTTTTAAGTAAAAGGTGTAAAGCGTTTGCAATAAAATTATTGAATCCGGCATCTAAGGCATTACGCTCAGTCAGATCCTCTTCTTTGTAAGCTGCGCTTTAGCTACATGATTACACCTTCGTTTTGCCGTTCAAAGCTGTAGTCCTCGAGGCTTTTACGGCAGGCTATAATTTTTGAATAAGTCTAGCTTACAGAAGTCACAAATCTTCCTATTGAAATACTAGCATGGTATTTGTACGAGTCATATATATTCTTAAGTTTCTATTATATGGAAGAAATCCAACTTGTTTTTAGCATTTATATACTATGCCTAGTGAAATTTATCGCGGGTCCTCTTTTAGGCAAAATATTTGATCTTCCTATTTTACTGCGCATGCTCATTACTGTTGCTGGTATGATGACCTCTGTCGTTCTATTTGTATATGCAGGCGATTGGATTAAAAGAAGGATTATTTATAGGTTCTTGAAGAATAGGAAAAAATTCACAAAAAGAAATCGAAGATTTGTTAGACTTTGGAAATCTTATGGGCTTTTAGGAGTAGCTTTCTTAACTCCGCTTTTACTTAGTCCTATTCCAGGTACCTTGCTTATGAGTGGGGTTGAAAACTCAAGGAATAAAGTCATTAGGTATATGTTTTTTGCTGCCTGCACTTGGGCAGTCATTATTACTCTTGCCGTTGAGGTTGGCTATGAAGCTATTCCTGCCTCCTGGATCGATAGTTGGAGCAATAAAGCTTTGGTGTCACATTTTGATGATATCAATGTACATAGCTCGCTGCATTAAAGTGGAAAGTACCCCCAGTTGCATGATCCATCTTGCCACTCGCCATCAATACGACGATCGGTACTAAATCCTCTGCTACTGTAATATCATTGAGAGCTAGATCTGACTTCACAAAATCCTCTCCATACTGATCAATAAAGTCTTGTGCCATATCCGTTTTGGTAAATCCTGGAGCTAGATCGAAAGAGACAATACCTTGCTTACCAAAGCCCCTCGCTAGAGTTCTATTCATACTCATCAATGCGCCCTTACTTGCACCATAAGCCATAAAATCAGTTGTATCACCCCTAAAGGCAGCCCTTGAGCTGACATGGATAAGACATCCTTTTTGGTCATGTTTTGTGAAATGATTGACGCTCAAATAACTCAGTAATGCTGGCGCAGTGGTGTTTACTCGAAAAGTATCTTCCCAGTGCTTTAAAAAATCATCCTCCTCTACATCCATAGGTACAGCCTTGGCAATACCTGCATTATTAATAAGTACATCAAGTCCACCGAGTAAGTCAACAGCTCTTTTAAATTGGTAGCTTATATCCTTTGTATTTGCAAGGTCTACTTTCATGGGCTGTATCATGCCTTTTGCAGCTTCTACAACATTTTCGGCTTGTGCCTCACTATTTGAATAAAAAATAACTACTTCAGCACCAGAATCTGCAAGCCCTAAAGCTAAAGCACGACCTATCCCTCGGCTTCCACCCGTTACTATAATTTTTTTGCTCGCTAATGATATATTCATGCTAAAAATTTAAGAGATGTTAGGGTTTTATTATTTGAGTTGGGATGAGAACGCAGCCAGTGAACTGCTATACAAAATATGACTCCCCCATATGAGAAAGGGATTGGTTTTTGAACCCCGATATAAACAGGATTTGGGCTGCCAACCTAAGTCAACCTTCCACTGTTAACCTGCTACCAAAGTAACGAGGTCTTCCTAAGAAGATGAGGCCTGGCATCGTAAGCGGCTTCACCCGGTATATTAGTAAATGTTAGGTTCAAGAAACGTTTCCTTCCTCGGGAGAGTCAATGTCTTTTTCTTATTTTCATTCTTTGTTACGCAAATAACATCATTTTGATTAGTTCTATCAAAATTCTTGCTTACTTTTATTTCAGATGCAATAGATAAAGGTGTGCTATATCTAGTGTATATTAAGAAATCGAATAATAAAATCAATTTAACTCATTACTAAATCATGGGATTACAGCAAAGATCTTATCAAAAGGAAATTATGGATGATCCCTCTGTGAGTGGCGAAGTACTCATACAAACCCTCAAAGAACTAAAAACAGTAAATAGATATCTTGGTGGAAATTTAGTTACAAGACATGGCCTAGAGCGTCTAGGAATCGATGAAAGCCGATCCTGGCATGTTGCCGATGTGGGGTGTGGAGCAGGTGATATGATGGAAACCATGCGGCTATGGGCGGAAAAAGAAAATATACCTGTCAATCTGTATGGTATTGATATGAATGAAAATATCTTAGAATACGCAGCTGCAGAACACGATAAAAAAGGATTTCAATTTATTCATGCAAATATTTTCGATGATTTTCATACTGCATCGCCCATCGATGTTTTTACGGCAACTCTTTTTACCCATCATTTTACCGATGAAGAATTAGTGTTGATGATTAAAAGCCTTAAGAAAAAGTGCACTACAGGCATTTTGATCAATGACCTTCACCGTCATCCAATTGCCTACTATAGTATTAGCTGGATCACGCGTTTTTTTAGTAAATCAAGCATGGTGAAAAATGATGCCCCTCTTAGTGTGAAAAGATCATTCAAAGCAGGTGATTGGCACAGGATATTAAAGCATGCAGGATGTAACAACTATCGACTATCATGGCATTGGGCTTTTCGATGGTGCCTTACCATCTGGAAAAATGAGGATGCTGTTACTCAGTAGTTTTATTTTCGAGATGTGTTCTGACTAAAATCTTTACATAAGGCTGCGATAATTATTTCCCTAGGTTTATTTTATAATATAGCTCAATAATTCTACTGATGAAGACGCTATAGCTTCGGACCTATAAAGCCAAAGTACCTTAGATTCAGTAACCTGAAGTTTTCAAGTGCAATAATCAATTTTTTCAAATCCATTTATTCTTTCAAAGCTTATATCCGATCACTGAATAGGGCATGTTTATAAACAGCTAAATTGTTGATACATCATAAAATCTATAATTTATTGGTGTGTACGGTTTTACAACAAAAGTAGTGAAAATGCTTGCACGAAAATGTCTAAGATCAACATTTTGTAGCTTAGCCCCAAGCATTATCGTAATTTGTGATTCGTAAGTGGTATTTGAAAAAAAATTAAAAGCTTAAAATAAGCTTGTTGAAACTTATCATTTTTTTCATCAACTAAAACAAGCGAAGCTTGTGCCGCCTCGAATCGGCAGTACTTGGGACACTTTTTAGCAAGTCCTTTATAAAAAAGGCCTTAACGATCTACTTCTCCCAATACCATATCAATGGAGCCAATGATTGCAATGAGGTCTGCTACCATGTGGTCTCTCGCCAAATCCGGAATGACAGAGATGTTGACAAAGCTACATCCTCTTGCCTTGCATCGGAAGGGAATGTCTGACTTACCATCTGCTCTAAAGAAAAAGCCTAGCTCTCCCTTTGGGTTTTCAGCTCTTACATAAAGATCTTGTGCTTTGGGTCTGATCTTTTTGGGTACTACTTCTTGCGGGTCAAATTCTCGTGTACGAACATGCTTGCCTTTTAAGACGGCTAAACATTGCTCTATGATCTTAATAGACTCATCGCATTCGAGCACTCTTACCCAGTTACGATCCCAACAATCTCCTACCTTACCCATCTCCCCTGTGCCGATAGGCACTTCAAAGTCCAATTCAGGATATACAGAATAGCCATCTACTCTCCTGAGGTCAAATTTAAGACCTGAAGCGCGCAGCATAGGACCAGTAATGCCTGCATTAATGGCCTTCTTTAAAGGTAAAATACCAATATTGGCTGTGCGCTGTACAAAAATCTTATTTTCTACAACAAGCCTTCTCAATTCAATCATCTTGGGTTTGAGATAATGGATAAATTCAGTACACTTCTCTTCAAACCCGACGGGTAAGTCATAAAATAAACCTCCCACCCAAATGTAATTATAAAGCATGCGAGCTCCGCATGTCCACTCCAACATCCGCAAGATGTATTCGCGATCACGCATTAACCACATAAAAGGTGTGAAAGCACCTATATCCATGGCATAGGTGCCTATTGCTACAAAGTGAGATGCTAAGCGATTGAGTTCAGCCACCAACACTCTTATGTACTCCACCCTTGGCGGAATTTTATCTGCTATACCCAACATCTTCTCTACTCCCATGGCGTAAGCATGCTCAGAGTTCATCGCCGCTAGGTAGTCCATGCGGTCTACAAATGGTATTCCTTGATTGTAAGGCATGCTTTCTACATGCTTTTCAAAGCATCGGTGCAAGTAGCCTATGTGTGGAACCACATCTTTTACCACCTCTCCATCGGTGAGTACCTCAAGACGCAAAACTCCATGCGTACTCGGATGCTGCGGACCAATATTGATGAGCATTCTCCCTTGCTCTAGCTCCTCAACACGGTATTTATTGGGTTCAGATGCCTGAAGGTTTCCCTCTTGATAGATATATTGAACTTCTTGATTGCTCATTAGTACTTCACTTTTATGCCACGGTAAGTCTCTAAGTCTTGATAATCCTTACGCAAAGGATGCCCCTTCCAGTCTGCGGGCAATAAGATGCGCCGCATATCAGGATGGCCATTGAAACGAATACCCATCAGGTCATAAGCTTCGCGTTCATGCCAATCTGCGGCTTGCCAAATGTCACTCAAGGTATCGGCTGATGCAAGCTCCTCACCAGAGGCAGGCCGGTCAATAGCTATCTTTACCATCAACTGATGATCAAAAGGGATGGAATATAGATTGTATATCAGCTCAAAGGTAGCTGCCTCAGGCCCGTTGTCGATGGCTGTGATGCAAGAGAGCATATCGAAAAAGCAACGCTCGTCTTCGTATAGAAAGCGCATGAGCTTTTTAAGGTTTGATGGTGCACAGATAATAGCGGCTGGACTAGATTGCTCGTCTTTTCCTAAAACTATATCTTCACCTAGCTTGCTTCCAATGTGCTGTACGAATTCATCTAGTATCATCCTGATTTTTCTTTAAGGGATTCGGCAAAACATATTATTTTTATTTAAACCTTTACTGATTTTGTTTAAGCGATTTTTTCGCTATTTATCATATCAAGTTTAGCTTCTAAGTATTAGGTTTGGTCGTAAATGAGTTAATGTCCTTGTAGCGTTCATTGATAAACTTCTTGTTGTGGTGCAATCTCCAGGAAGATAACCCTATTAACTACTCCCCTCATCTCACGTAAAATAAATTTTTTAATGTTATGAAAAACGCTTGATTTTGCTTCCCTGTTAATTTGCTAGTTTATTTCAATAGCTTTAATAATACAGATCTTATATCCTCATCCCTCACAAACTTATGAAACTGTAGCTTTCTTTTTCATGAACTCTTCTAGTGCTGTCGGCTTCATGAGCGATTCTTCTCTGATTTTTTCTTGTAATTTCAAGAAGCCTCCAATGAGTGCTTCAGGCCTTGGCGGACAACCTGGTACATAAACATCCACGGGAATGATGCGATCCACACCTTTGACGACATGATAGCCGTGCTCCCAATAGGGGCCGCCACAATTGCTGCAAGACCCCATGGAAATCACATATCGAGGCTCCGCCATCTGTTCATAAAGTCTCTTGATGCGATCGGCCATCTTGAAGGTAACTGTGCCAGCTACTACCATCACGTCAGATTGTCTAGGAGACGGGCGGGGCAAAATTCCGAAGCGATCCATGTCGTAATGTGCCGCTCCTGTAGCTAAAAACTCTATAGCGCAGCATGCTAAACCGAAGGTCATGGGCCACATTGAGGAAAGGCGCGACCAATTGATCAAATCATCAAGACGTGTCACGATGATGCCACCTTGCGCAAATTCTTGATCTAGCAGTCCTTTCATAGCTTAGGCATTTTTGATGTTGGCGTTAATATTTCTGTACAGATAATCTGGCACTGGTGTCTGAATATCTGTGATCTTAGGTGTTGGTCGCAACCAATCCAGGTATTTGTATCGCCATACGAATGCAAGCCCTAGTGCAAGTAAAAATACAAAGATGGCTATTTCTCCAAAGCTAAACCATGCCCACAAACCGTTAGTTGCTGCCATGAGGCCTTCATCGGCAAAGACAGTAGCCCAAGGGAAAAGGAATAAAATCTCTACATCGAAAAGTAGGAAAATTAGTGCTACTATGTAAAAGCGGACATTAAATTGCCCCCAAGCCATACCCACTGATTCTTCACCGCATTCGTAGGTGCTTAGTTTTTGCTCATTGGGGCGTGAAGGTCTGATGAGTTTTGCTGTAAAAAGACCAGCTAGTAAAAAGAAAAATGCACCACCGATAAATAGTGCTATCGGGGCAAAGTCGCCCAAGTTTGGCTCTATCATATCTCTAATAATTTAGTGGGTCAAAGTTTTTAAAATGACCGTTCATTTTTATGCGTTTTTTGGTGTTTTCAAGATCCTCAAGTATTGGCAGGATTAGTTCTAGGTGGTCGTGAATGTATTGTAACCTATCTAGTTCGGACTGTATTTGCAATAATTGATATTCTTGTTCTCTTTTAAAACCAACATGGTGAGCCAAATCATATGAAGTCGATTTTTTTAAGTTAGCAAAACTAGCACCCATGTCCATACTATGAAGTAATCGCTCCACTTTCTCTACAATTTTCGCTAGTAAAATTGGATCTTTAGCCTCATCGAGTGCTTGAAATTTTACCCTCCCAGCTGCGTATAGCTTGCCCTCCATAGGATTGTAAAAGTCAAGAATTTGCATGATTTGAGTGCCTCGAGTTTTGATGTCCATGCGCCCATCAGCATACTCTTTTGCTACCTCTTCAATGATCACTTCTGTACCCCATTCTACTGTTTTGTACAAATAAGATGGTATGCCAAAGCGCTTATTTCCTACAAGTGCATCACGAATTAATTGTTGATAGCGCGGCTCAAAAATATGTAAATTGAGACGCTCACCAGGATATACGATCAAGTCGAGTGGAAATAATGGGTAGTCGTCTTTTATCATATTTTTTGCGTGGGATGAGATTAGAACAAAATTAACAGAATTAAAGAATACCTCTTAACTCATTGAGGCATTTTATTTCGTAGGTGATACTTTCCTGATGTTGTTTGAGATTAGGGTTGTAAAATACCTGATCTATAGCCACGTTTTTTGCGCCCAATACATCATTTTCTAGACTATCACCAATCATCAAGCACTCACTTTTGTCTACATTACCAAGTTTCTCAAGACTATAGGTAAAATAGTTAGGGTCCGGCTTTTTAAAGCCACAATCGTCACTACATACCATCAAATCACAAAATTGATCGATACCTGACGATTTTAGTTTTAGTAGTTGACTATCATGAAAGCCATTTGTTAATATGTGTATTGCATAGCCTTTGCTCCTAAGATACTGAAGTACTTCTATACTGTGAGGCATCAGGTGTGTGCCTTTGGGGCATTCGCTAAAAAAGTCTTCACTAAGGCCTTTAGGAATATCATTTACATCAAGGCCAATCTTATTCCAAATGAATGGAAAACGAGCCTTTCTTAACTCTTGACGATTCATTTTGCCTTGGTTGTAGGCCGCCCAAAGGTAACTGTTGGCTTGCATGAAGGCAGCAACCATTTCGTGGAAGTCCATTCTATAGAGCTTATCTAGATGATACCTCCGATAAAGCTGTAGCAAAATGTCTGTAGTATTTTTTTCGTAATCCCACAATGTATGGTCTAAATCAAAAAGGATGTGCTTGTAGTAACTCATGATTTTTTAACAAAATCTTTTTCCGATAGTTTCAAGACCATCGCTTCTTTTCGAGTTTATTTACGGCTAACTCTCTATTGGAAAGCAAGGTTTTGTGAGTATCGAGATCAGCTAAAAGCTGTGCATCTTTCTTCATAAAATCAAAAATGCGACTGACAATATCGAGCGCCTCATCTTTGATGAAATAAAAGATGTACTGATCTACTTTTCTTGAGCTCACGATTTCGGCATTCTTTAAATATATAAGATGCCTTGAGGTCTTAGTTTGAGTGAAATCAAGGATGTGCTCTATATCGGAAATGCATAGTTCCTTATGATTGAAGAGCAAGAACATAATCCGAATTCTTGATTCGTCGGATAACGCTTTAAATATGCGTGCACCAAATGTTAAACTAAAATTTTTAAGCCTCATAAGTCATTCTCATTTTCTGAGTTGTCACTCTCCTCTTCTTCTTCCACGCGGTCGAATACCAAATATTCTGGCTTAAGGTAATTAGGGTAAATTTTCATGTGCTCGTTCATGACCTCATCAAACAGCATTTGCTTGAGTTGAGGCATATTGTCGCCACTTTCCGCCGATATAAATACACTATGAGGTACTTTTTCTTTCAGCCTCTGTATCTTTTCTAGAGGGGTCTCTTCCTCTTCTTCTACATTGTCGATTTGCCAGTCTTCCTTAGGCGGCTTTTCGCTTAAATCTAATAGATCTACTTTATTGTAGACGGTAATTATTTTTTTGTCTGAGGCCTTGATATCGGATAGTGTGTCGAGCACCACTGCCTCGTGATCCTCACTTGAGGGATGCGCTACATCAACCACATGCAGTAGTATGTCTGCCTCTGTGATTTCATCGAGCGTTGACTTAAAAGATTCTACTAGCGTAGTCGGAAGCTTACGGATAAAACCTACCGTGTCGGTCAAGAGAAAAGGAATGTTGCCTATGGTCACTTTTCTTACGGTCGAGTCAACGGTGGCAAAGAGTTTGTTTTCAGCAAATACATCCGATTTTGATAATTTACGCATGAGGGTAGACTTACCTACGTTAGTATAACCCACCAAAGAAACCCGAACCATATTTGAGCGACCTTTTCTTTGGGTTTCACTTTGCTTGTCAATTTTATCAAGCTTTTTGCGAAGAAGTGCAATTTTATCTCTTACAATCCTACGGTCAGTTTCAAGCTCCTTCTCACCTGGACCTCTCATACCAACACCACCTTTTTGCTTGCTTAAGTGAGTCCACATACGGGTAAGTCGAGGAAGCAAATATTGGTACTGCGCAAGCTCTACCTGTGCCTTGGCTTGTGAGGTCTTTGCGCGAAGCGAAAAGATATTGAGAATTAAAAGCGGGCGGTCTAAGATTTTACACTTGAGCACGTTTTCTAGGTTTCGCACTTGAGATGGGGTCAACTCATCATCAAAAATGACCATGTCTACTTTTTCTGCCACAGCCATGGCTTCTACTTCTTGTAGTTTACCTTTGCCTACAAAATACTTGATGTCTGGCGATTCTACTTTTTGAGAAAATCGAGCGATAGTTTGTACACCAGCTGTACCCGCTAAAAATTCTAACTCATTCAGGTAATCATCTGTCAAGCGATCGCTCTGTTTTTTGGGTTGTACGGCTACCAAAATTGCTTTTTCCGCCACTGGTGCCGTGTCATACAGTTTTTTACTCATTCAATAGATTTCATTAATTTGTTTTACTGATCAAAGCCTGATCTTCTTAAGCATCATATAGCTTCTAACTCTCATTTATACTAATATCAATAAAGCCGACTTAGTTCCTTAGCTCATTTTATGGTGAAAGTTAGCTTTTTAGGTTATCATTCCACAAAAAAATAACTTTGTAGCTAAAAATTGTCTCAATACTCATCGATTTGAACGCTATATGATCAGCTTATGTTAGTCAAATATACTATACTAGGCTTCAAAATCAGTTACTTGCCATGATACAATTGATGAAAATTGATCAAATTTTCTTGTGGGAGCAACGTTCATTCAATAAGTCTTCGCTTCAAGATGACTTGTACAAAATGCTTAATAGTTAAAAATTAGTTACCTTTACGCACTTATGAAGCACTTTTCTTTTGTTTTTTTATGTGTTGGGATGACACTCCAATCTGCTCTTTTTGCTCAAGAATCCAATGAGGGCTTACATTATCCGACCTTGGGTGCTTTGGTTTATACTGATAAAGTAAGCGAGCACCTATTTGATGAACGATCGGTAGTGCTGATGGACGTGAAATCCGAAGTAAAAGAGGGTTACCTAGTGAGAGGGAATTATCAAGCAATAGCGGAGCGCTTTCATAAGGTTTTTATGAACAATAATGTTGATGCGATTGCTTACTATTATTTGGACGACCTTTTTTCTTGTGAAAAAATTACGGCTTCTTATTTGGAAGACTTCAAACTGCGGGATATCAGAAATCTGATTATCATAAGAGAAGAAGAAGACGTCGATGGAAAGATGAATTATGCCTTCTTGTCTACACAAATGCCAAAGGACTACAGCTCGATTGCTTCGGTAGGGCAGTCAGCCTATCGATTAGCTCACTCTGAGTTGGATCAGTTATTGAAGAATTTACATCGCGAGCTGTTTTTTGGCGAAAAGGAGGTTGAAAATTACCTAATCATTAATCATCCTGAATATTTTCATCGTACCCGATTAATAAAAGGGCGTCATTTTGAAGAGTTTAATTATGACTTAAAAGGTCAGAGACTCGCCATTTATTTATATGACAGTATTCGTGCCGAAGATCCAAAGTATGCAGGTATCGAAAATATACAAGAAAAAGTAGATCGCTACAATGCAGAAGTAAGTCGCAAGAATAATATCATAGAGCGAGTCATGCAAGATTACCCTTTCCGATGGTCGAAGGTGCCCCCTCATATCGAACAGCAGGAGGTGGTAGCTAGAGGATATATGTATTTAGTCGAAAAATTGCAGGGAGAAGCTCATGTAATAAGAGATTTACTCAAGTATGAGGATAACCAAAGAGGGATGACAATACCTTCTTGGAACTTTGAGGATGGAAAGCCTGTGCCTCGTGATATGCCCTCTAACAGCCTAGTCAATAAGTTTTATACTAAGAACCTATATACTGGCGATATTTATACCAGCGAAGTATGGGATGCCGATGAGAGTTTTGAGCAAGCACTAAGAAACCATGTGTGGATGTTAAGAACAAAACTGAAAGTGCCTGCACCTAGTGATAATAACGACACTAAGAGTCAGGCAGGCCTTTAAGTGACAAATATTACTAACACTTGCATAAAAATTGCGTTGTGAGGATATAAATCACATTATAGCAAAATTATTTATGCAAAATGAATCTATTTGATTTATTTTGATGTTAAGATCGCGAAAGATACAAGTTTAAACATTTATTATAAAATTATGAGCAAAGCATTAGAAATCACAGATGCCAATTTTGACGAAATTATCAACACAGATAAACCAGTTTTGGTGGACTTTTGGGCAGAGTGGTGTGGTCCATGTAAGATGATTGGTCCTGTAGTAGAAGAACTTGCGGGTGACTATGATGGGAAAGCGGTAGTAGGTAAAGTAGATGTAGATTCTAACCCTACTGTGTCAGCTAAATTTGGCATCCGTAGCATTCCAACTTTATTGGTTTTTAAAAATGGTGAGATTGTAGATAAGCAAGTAGGTGCTGTATCTAAGAACATTTTGGCCGAAAAGCTGGACGCTCAAATGTAATCTAACAATCCATCAAGGATAAGGAACTTAAAGCTGTTAGTTTTTGCTTTTGCATAATTAACAGCTTTTTTTTGCAAATAACTTTTTGAAGTTATTACCATTAAAATAATCAACAACAAACAAACAATGGAATATTTATTTGATGACTTTAAAGGTTGGAAGTCCTATGTTCAATCAAAGGATATGCCGCTCTATCAGCCCGTTCTCGATTATGAAAAGCAGCAGAAAGATGCTGATGTAGATACAGTTTGGAAGGGCTTATTACATGCGTATGAAGTAATGAAGGAAGCGGTGCAAACTGGTTTTTCAGAGGACATGAAGTCTTACTCAGGAATGATCAACAATGGAGCCAAGCGGGTACATCGCCATCCAGTGGCGGTATTGAGTCCTGAGTTTCAGCAATTGGTCGCACGCGCCTTATCTGCCAAAGAGGTAAATAGCTGTATGGGTCGTGTAGTTGCCGCACCCACTGCTGGGGCGAGTGGGATACTGCCTGGAACATTAGTAACCTTACAAGAAATTCACGGGCTCAGCGATCAAAAAATCTGTGAAGGTATGCTTGTTGCGGCGGGCATAGCCCTAATTATAGAGCAAAAGGCTTCTTTGGCTGGTGCGGTTGGTGGTTGTCAGGCGGAAACGGGTAGTGCAGCAGCAATGGCCGCAGGAGCAATTGTCTACTGCCTTGGCGGGGATATTGATCAAATATTCAATGCAGTTGCTATTACCGTGCAGTGCATGCTAGGCCTTGTTTGTGATCCTGTGGCAGGACTTGTAGAGGTGCCTTGTGTAGTACGAAATGCTAGCGCGGCAGCCATTGCTAATAGCTCAGCTCAAATTGCGCTTGCAGGTGTCGATGCTGTGATTCCGGTGGATGAGTGCGTAGAGGCAATGGGCGAAATCGGTCAGTCCATGGAAGCTAAGTACAAAGAAACGGCTATGGGAGGGCTTGCAGCAACTCTTACTGGCCAGAAAATATCCAAACGTGTACTTATAGATGATATTGAAATTTTACCCGATGAAGAAGTTTCCTAAACTGATACTAAGCCTTATTTTTTCTATTATCTACGGTGGGATGAGTGCTCAAGAAAGGCTTACCGCCGAGCAGGTTGTGCAAGAGCAATTAGAAGCTTATAATAAAAGAGACATCAATCGCTTTATTGAAACATTTCATCCTGAAGCTGAGCTATGGGATTATTTAGGAAAGCAGCCTAAGGTAAGAGGCTTAAATAATGTAAAAGCTATCTATGCTCAACTTTTTCAAGATTCGCCTGAACTGCATAGCGAGCTTCTTAATAGAATTGTAATTGGCAATAAAGTGATAGACTATGAAAAAATTACTGGTAGACAGGGACAAAACGAAGCCTTACTTTTGGTAATGGTCTATGAAATTAAAGACGGATTAATTTTTAGAGCTACCGCAATCAGGGAAGATTAAGATGCCTAATGAGCAGTTTTTTGGCTATAGTGTGCTATTAATAGCGTCTTTTTTAAATAAATAAGCATTCTATGAACCATTGAATGCTATTGTATACATTAAGTAAAGAGGTTATTATTAGTCCATATTTCTTCGCTGGAGGTCGTCAAGAAATTACTCTCTAAATTCGATTATTTGCCCCAACACGCTTTATAAAGGGCTTGCTTAAAAAGTCCCAAGTACTGCAGATTCGAGGCGGCAAAGAAAAGATGTATTGATATACCTCGAGCTGAAGCCAACAAAGAAGATGTTGTACTTGGGGCTAAGCTACAAAATGTCGATCTAAGACATTTTGGTGCAAGCATTTTCGCCATTTTTGCTTAAAAAACTATGCAATCAGATAAATAAAGCCTAAACTTTATGATTTATTTATCAACAATTTAGCTATTTTTAAGCAGACCCTATATAGATTTTCTTACTGTGATGGCAAACTAGTTTACTGATTATTTTACTACTATTTTTTTCCTTTGGCGATTGGGTAGCAATTCGTTTTTAACTGTATTTATAAAAGTTTAGTTTTCAGTTTTGCTTATCGCTTGTCATTCTTAAGGTCAGCTCTGGCCTAAGTAAAAATACCCTATTTCATAAAACATTCACTTTTTTGGTTATAAAAAGGCATACATTTTTACCAATATAAAACTTATTATGTTTTAAGGCTGTTTTGGGGTATCATGAAGAAAATGGTGCCCAGCTTAATTGATTAGTTGAATATACCGATTTTAAAATCAAATTTACCAAGCCATTACCTATGAAACAATACTACTTCATTATAAGCCTGCTGATATTGCTTGTCTTCTCTTTTGACTTACTAGCTCAAAGTGGTGTTATCAGGGGAAAGGTAAGAGAAGCTAACACCAACGAGCCAGTTCCCTTCGCAAATGTGCTCGTGAAAGATACAGAAAAGGGTGGAAGCACAGATTTAGAGGGTAATTTTGAAATTAGTGGCCTTGATCCAGGAGTATACTCGATAGAGGTTCGTTCTGTTGGATATCGTACGGAAGCGGTGCTGGATATACAAGTTACTAGAGCACGACCAGCTACTGTAAATGTGGAGTTAAGGGAAGACACACAAAACTTGGAAGGTGTAGAGATTAGCGCAACAGCATTTACCAAAACCTCAGAAACGCCACTTTCGGTGAGGAGCTTAGGGGCAAATCAAATCCGCCGTAGCCCTGGTGGAAACAGAGATGTTTCTCAGGTAATTCGATCTCTTCCTGGAGTAGCTTCCACTGTATCATTTCGCAATGACATAATTATAAGGGGGGGAGCTCCCAATGAAAATAAATTTTTTCTTGATGGTATCGAGATTCCTGTAATCAATCACTTTCAGACGCAAGGAGCTTCTGGTGGACCAGTCGGTATGATCAATGTAGATTTGATCAAGAGAGTAGACTTCTACAGCGGAGCCTTTCCTGTTAATCGGGATAATACCCTAAGTTCTATTTTTGAATTTGTTCAAATTGATGGAAGAGACGATAAATGGGCGCTCAATGCGGTAGTTGGAGCAAGTGATTTAGGAATCTTTGTCGAAGGCCCTGTGAGTGATAATTCTACCTTTGTATTTTCCGCTCGTCGTTCATATTTACAGTTTCTATTCTCGATTATCGGTCTACCGTTTTTACCGATTTATAATGACTACCAAACCAAATATACTTGGAATATCAATGAAAAAACTAAGCTGTCGGTACTCAGTATCGGTGCCTTAGATCAGTTTAGCCTTAATGAAGAGGCGGGAGGTACTCCAGAACAAGACTTTTTACTAAACAATCTCCCTATTTTTGAGCAGTGGAACTACACTATCGGTGCCAAACTTGAGCGCTTTAGGAAAAATGGTTTTAGTACGCTTGTGCTTTCTAGATCTATGCTCAACAATAGGTCTTTCAAGTTTCAAAATAATGATGATAGCGATCCAGATAATCTCATTTTAGATTATTTATCGCAAGAGATTGAAAATAAGTTGCGTTGGGAAGACTACCGAAACAAATGGGGTTTAGAGATGAACTATGGCCTTAATTATGAATTTGCTCGATATAATAATCGTACTTTTAATAGAATCGTAGCCCCAAGTGGAGTAGAGGTAATCGACTTTTTTTCCGAATTAGACATGAATAAGTTTGGCTTTTTTGCCCAAGCTAGCCGGCCATTTTTCAATGATAAGCTTAATCTATCCTTGGGTATAAGAACAGATTTTAATGACTATTCAAGAGATATGGCTAATCCTTTAGAGCAGCTTTCTCCAAGGCTAAGTGCTTCTTATCAGTTTACGCGTGAATTTAGCTGGAATTTTAATACAGGGATTTATTATCAACTACCTCCTTATACCATTTTAGGTTATAGAGATACAGATACTGGAGAGCTAGAAAATAAAAATAATGGTATTCGATACATACAAAGTAATCAGTTAGTCAGTGGCTTTGAATACCTTTTTGGAGTAGGTACACGACTTACGGTAGAAGGCTTTTATAAGCGCTACTTTGACTATCCGTTTCTACTTCGGGATCAAATATCGCTTGCCAATTTAGGAGGGGACTTTGGTGTCATTGGCAATGAGCCAGCATCTCCTGACTCGGAGGGTAGAGCTTATGGGCTTGAGTTTCTTGCGGAGCAGCAGCTTACACGTGGATTCTATGGTTTGGCAGCTTATACATTGGTAAGAAGTGAATTTACTGATGGTACAGGGACATTTCTTCCTAGCGCTTGGGATAATCGACATATTGTCAGCCTCACAGGAGGTAAAGCATTTAAAAGAAATTGGGAGTTGGCAGTTAGATGGCTCTTTTCTGGAGGCGCACCTTTTACTCCTTTTGACCTTGACCGAAGCCTTAGAATTGAAAACTGGAATATCAGAGGTCAAGGCATACCTGATTTTAATCGACTTAATTCACTAAGAGCTGGAAATTTTCAACAGCTTGATTTAAGGGTAGACAAAAAATACTTCTTTGATAAGTGGAGTTTAAACCTATTTCTTGATGTGCAAAATATTACCAATTTTCAAACAGAATTACAGCCCAACTTAAGTGTGCAGAAAGATGCTGCTGGAAATCCTATTGTAAACCCTGATAATCCCTCGCAATTTTTACCTAATTTTCTAAACAACCCTCAAGGAACAATACTACCTACCATAGGTATTATCGTAGAGATCTAATTATTGACTAGCCTGGGCCAATTTCCTTCATTTGGGTATAATAGTTGGAGTAAACTTAGATTGAAGATTTCTCTTGAGCTTTATAAAGGGCAAATATTTAAAAATCCCAAATGATGATAGGTTAAGAAAAGGGTTAAGTTAAATTTTTAGCAAAATACTATCATTATGGTCTCTTCATAATTAAGGGGCATGAGTTGATGTATGCTTTATATGTTACAATACGCTTTGAACTAGAATGACTTCACGTCATTTAAGCATACTTCGAAGGTTTTTTTAAAATTTCCTGAGTTTTTATGTTTATATTTTATATCGATTGCTGGTGAACTTAAGCATTGAAGACAAGAAGTAGTTGCTGTCTTTATTGGTGCTGCTTAAGAAAACAGGCTTTTTTTATTGAATGAATGTGCAATTCTTTTATTGATAATAGTTAGGTGATTTTATAAGCCTAACCATGAGCCTTCACTACGCTGTTAATTCACAATTTTTGATATGGTTTTCATTAAATTGTTTTTCAGCTTAAAATACTTAATGTTTAAAGGCACAATATGTGATAATGGGAAATTTTAATATATTTTCACTTGGTCACTAGAATTATGTTAGTTTTGTTTTTGGAAAAAAGATATAAGTTAATATATGTTGGACACTCTTTTCGCAATAGTATGGTCATTTTTGTTAGCGGCTTTTGCTATACCAAGCATTATACATGTTGCGTATCGTCGTAAGCTCTTAGATCAGCCCAATTTGCGGTCTATACATACCAATGTAACCCCAAGGTTAGGAGGCATAGCTATTTTTGCCGCCTTTCTATCTGGATTTTTGATATTTGGTGAAGTTGATTTTTATACACAAAAAGTTCTTGCTGCTTCCATGTTAGTTTTTTTCTTGGGTGTGCAAGATGATCTTATGAGTATAAGTCCTTTTAAAAAAGTGGTAGTACAAGTATTGGCAGCCGGAATTATAGTGATGGTTGGTGAGATTTATATTCGTTCTTTTAGTGGTATATTTTTTATTTATGAAATTCCTATCTGGCTGGGGATGTTGATTTCTTTTATTGTGATAATAGCAATAACCAACGCTGTGAACTTAATAGATGGTATGGATGGTTTAGCGGGTAGTCTACTTTCTTTTTCTTTTTTTGTTTTTGGTTTGTTATTTATTACCATTAACTCTTCAGTTTCTATTTTGTGTTTTTCGATTTTTGGAGCTGTAGGAGGTTTTCTTAGGTTTAATATTACTTCAGCTAGAATTTTTATGGGAGATAACGGCTCTCTTGTTTTAGGATTTCTTTTAGCTACGGTAGCTTTGTTATATATATATTACTCAAGAGAGCCGAATGCACCAATAATAGCACTCTCTATAGTTGGACTACCAATTCTTGATACTTTTAGGGTTTTTATCAGTAGGATCTTAAATGGTAAATCCCCGTTTCGTCCTGATAAAAATCACATCCATCATGTACTACTTGACAAAGGTTTAGTTCAACCAACAGCACTCTTTGTTTTAGTCATTGTTCAGGTAATTCTTTTTTCTGTGGTGTTTTATTTTAGAGAACTAAGTCCTAATGTTCTATTTGGAATTTGGGGTATCAGCTCTCTTTTTATTTTAACTGCGGTAGAATATTTAAAGAGAGCAAAACATGCGTAGTCTTTTTAAAGTAATACTTTTATGTTTCATGACCATTACGAGTTTTAAGGCACATTCCTATCAGTCTTTTAAATATTTGGATGAAAAAGGTAGAGATCTTGATGCTGAGAGTTTAGGAGGAAAAGTAAGCGGCTTTCAAATTGATTTATCTGATTTAAAGCTACTAAAAAGTGATACTTTATTTTTAAAAGTTCCTTTAGAAACCTCTGTTTCAATAAATGGTCATATCTACAAAAGCTTCACCGAAGAGACAAGTTTTAAAATACCAGCCTTATACCGAGGGCAATTGATTCAAAAGTTGTATTTCTATCATACCCAACAGATGATTCCTGAGGAAGTGGAATTACAACTATTAAAGAGTAAGGCTTTAATAAGCTCTGAGTCAAATGCTTTGAATTTACCTATTCCCAAAGAATTTGGGCTATTTGACGATTTCATTCTGTTGACGATTTTGTTTTTAGTGGGAAGTTTAGCGATTGCTAAGTCCACAATGAGTTCACCATTACTTTTATGGTTAAACGACCTCATTCGTTTTAAGGTCGAAGACCGTTTTAGTGGTTCTAGCGTGGGAAGAGGCATGGATGTTTCATTCATTGCCCAGATACTTTTATTGAGTATCATAACATCTTTTCTTCATCTCCCCTTTACCCATTTTTTCATTATAGATAGCCCTCTATTTGGAGTACTTCACGATAGTCACGCGTTACTTCTATCGTATTTAACAGGTGTAATTATCGTTTTTATTTTGCTGTTTTTTAAGAAGGTCTTTGTTAATTTAATAGCTAATGCCTTTGGAATATCAGTAATATCTCATTTTCATACGGCTTTTTTCATATCATTTTTTAGTTTATGCTTCTGGGTATTAGGCATTGTTATGATAGTATATTATTTGTTTAACTCGCCATTGAGTCAGATAATTTTCTTTTTCGAGCAAACTATCCCATATTTTTTGTTACTGATATCCGTTGTTTTTTATTTAATTTTATATACGAAGCTTAGACCTACTCTTTCATTTAGAAGTGTTTATATAATTTGCTATCTTTGCGCCTCAGAAATAATCCCCTTTTTTGGGGTTTACTATTTGATATTCAAATAGATCAAAAATTAGAACAAATTAGCTGAATCAAATACCAGTTATGAGCGAAGGCAAATTAAAATTATCCAAAGACAGACTGAAAGACGTTAAAAGCATTTTGGTATCTCAGCCCGAGCCCTCAGATGAGAGGTCTCCTTATTTTCAATTAAGAGATAAATTTAAACTAAAAGTAGACTTTCGTCCTTTTATAAAAATTGAGCCAACAGATATTAAAGACTTTAGGAAGCAGAAGATCGATATCTTGAGTCACACAGCTGTAATTCTTACGAGTAGAAATGCTGTAGATCATTTTTTTCGTTTGGCAAAGGAAAGTAGGGTAGAGGTACCCAGTGATATGAAATATTTCTGTGTCTCAGATCAAACTGCCAACTATTTACAGAAGTACATAGTCATTAGAAAAAGGAAAATATTTACAGGCTACCGTACAGCTGAAGATCTGATCGAAATACTAAAGAAGCATAAAAATGAAAAGTATCTATTTCCTTGCTCTGACATTCGAAAAGATGATATTCCTGATTTCTTGACCGACAACGGGTATAACTTTAAAGAAGCGATTATTTATCGAACAGTCTCGGCAGATTTGTCTGATTTGGCTGATGTTAACTATGATATTATTGCCTTCTTTAGTCCTTCGGGGATAGCATCCTTGTTTGATAATTTCCCTGATTTTAAACAAAACGATACTAGAATCGCAGCATTCGGACCAACTACAGCCAAGGCTGTAAGAGATGCGGGCTTAATTCTTGACATCGAAGCTCCTCTACCCAATGCGCCTTCTATGACAGGAGCTATTGAAATGTATATAAGAAAGTGTAGAGAATGAAAAAGTATAAAATACTCAATTTGAGAAAGTTGTAAGGCTTAGTTTAAACATATGCATGAACTTTTTTTCAATTTCTTGTTTTTATACGAAAAGTATTGATATATTTATACGTTCATTAAAGAAGAGTGTATGAAAATTTTTTACAGCGCCTTATTCGTTTTGTCTTTACTGTTTGTGGGTTACACTGAGTCAAAAGCTCAACAAGACGCACAATTCAATCAGTATATGTTTAATACGCTTTATTACAACCCTGCTTTTGCAGGGGTTGAAGGTCTTACGACTATATCAGCAATTCATCGCTCTCAGTGGGCGGGCTATCGTACTACCTCCAACATGAGAGGCGCACCTACTACCAACATGGTTAGTCTAAATACTGTATTTTCTACTATCCGTACAGGTGTAGGCCTTCATATTGTAGAAGATGATCATGGTCCATTGAAGAATATGGAAATTCAACTTTCTGGTTCCCATCATGTGCGGCTGAATGATAAAACCAAACTGAGTCTTGGCGCTCGATTGGGCATTTTCTCCCAAACCATAGACTTTGATCAATATATGGCCATTGACCCTGATGACCCTCTTCTAGGATCAGGGCGTGAATCCCAAGTTCGACCAGATTTGTCCGTAGGCGCATTCATTAGAAATGAAAAATGGTATGCAGGTGTAAGTGTTACAAGACTTTTACCGACGGAATTTGATTTTGGGGTCAGTGAGATGAGAAATCCTTTAGCTAATCACCTTTACACTACCTTTGGATATGATTATGAAGCAAACTTTAATCTAGTCCTAACCCCTTCATTTCTTGTCAAAACAGATTTTATTACTTATCAATTTGAATTGGGTGGTTTAGCTACTTATAAAGAAAAAATGTGGGGAGGATTGTTTTATCGTCAGCAGGAATCAGTTTATGCTATTGTGGGCTATGGCCTTACTAAAGATAATTCATTGAAATTAAATTATTCTGTTGATCTTACCATTCAAGGTAGGGAAGCTAAGGCTGCCACCTCTCATGAAGTAATGATTATTTATTCTTTACCCGTAGTTACAGATGCTGCGCAGAAGATTATCCGAACGCCAAGGTTTAGATTATAAGGGGATGTTTATTTTGTCATTTTATCAAAAAATATTACAGACCTTATTCAGTTGTCATTGATAATTTATACATTAGAGCTTTATTACAATATATTTGATACGAGGTGTCAATTAAGAAACAGTGTGTTATGAATAAAAATGGTGTTAAACAAAATTTAATCATGGCTTTAGCTATGGTGTCCCTTTTGGGTTTTCAAGGCTGCGGACTCTTCGGAGGTAGCGGTGATGCTAAGGGAGAGCTCATTGGAGTTCAGGGTAGAGACGGATGGGTCATGACTGTCCCGTTCGGAATGGTAGTCGTACCTGGAGGTACATTCCACATGGGGGCTGCAGATCAAGATGTAGCCGCAACTCAGATTAACTTCAATAAGCAAATCACTATTGGAGGTTTTTACATGGATGAAACAGAGATTACCAATAATAAATATCGACAGTATATGGATGCGATGTTAGAGGACTCTGTAAGCTCTTTAGGTGAGGATTTTATCATGGAAAATTATTACCCTGATACTACAGTATGGTCTAGAGACTTCACTCATCATATGGGTGAGCCAATGACTGAATATTATTATTTCCATCCTGCCTTTGACGATTATCCTGTTGTAGGAGTAAGCTGGAAGGCTGCTCGTCATTTCTCTCAATGGAGAACAGAATTCCTTAATGACTACAGAACGGGTGAGGGCTTGTTTAAAATGCCTGATTTTAGGCTTCCCTCTGAGGCCGAATGGGAGTATGCTGCCAAAGGTGGAAGAGATAATGCTAAGTATCCATGGGGTGGACCTTACATTAGAAATCAAAAGGGTTGTTTATTAGCAAACTTTAAGCCTGGTAGAGGAAACTACTTTGACGATGGGTTCTCATATACAGCACCCGTTGGTGAATTTTTGGCAAATGATTTTGGCCTTTATGATATGGCCGGAAATGTAAGTGAGTGGTGTCAAGATGCCTATGATGCGTCAGCAGTACCTTTAGCATGGGATTTAAATCCTACTTTTAATGATGACAATAACCCATTAAA
The DNA here is from genome assembly GCA_020832375.1 of Cyclobacteriaceae bacterium. GTDB lineage: Bacteria > Bacteroidota > Bacteroidia > Cytophagales > Cyclobacteriaceae > JAFIEW01. Next base: position 31,327 of record JAFIEW010000003.1, on the reverse strand, counting down.
GGTTCACAGGGGCGGCTCTTGGAAAGATATTGCATATTTCTTGGAAACAGGAACCAAAAATTTCGAGCATGAAGATTCTACAAGAAGCTATATTGGATTCAGATGTGCGATGACCTATCTGGGTAGATCTTCTGGTATGGAATTCTAAAAAAACGTTCGATGCTTGTAGAATTACAAATTTTCTCATTAAATTTATAAAATCAGGAAAAGTATTACATTATTACATAAACATTTAAGACATGAGTAAGAAAAAAGGTGGCTTTAAGGAGATGTTCTATGAAAAGATTGCTCCAGTTATCACAGGTTTAGGAGCTGCGGTAGTAATTTTAGGAGCTCTCTTCAAATTGCAATACTGGCCAGGCGCTAGTACTATGCTTACCGTAGGTTTAGGAACAGAAGCAATCCTATTTGTTTTGTTTGCATTTGCCCCTGCGCACAAAGATCCAGACTGGTCAAAAGTATATCCCGAGCTTGCAGAAGGTTTTGATGATGAACCTATCCAAAGAGGAAGTAAAGGTAAGGCTGTAGCATCTACAGGCGTATCTGCTCAAATGGATAAAATGCTAGCCGATGCTAAAGTTGGTCCTGAATTGGTCGAAAGCCTTGGTAAAGGCCTAAGAAATTTAGCTGATTCTACTAAACAGATGGCTAACTTATCAAATGCAGCCGTTGCTACAAACGACTATGCCAAAAATGTTCAAAATGCTAGTAAAGCGTTAACAGATATGAATAAGTCTTATGCGTCTACTGTTGAGGCAATGTCAGCGATGGCTTCAGCATCTAAAGATGCCAAAGAGTATCATACTCAAATTCAATCTGCCACCAAGAATTTAAGTCAATTAAATGCTGTATATGAGATGGAGTTAAAAGACGCTAATTCTCATCTTAAAACCATGAATAAGTTTTACAGCAATGTTAGTGTTGCAATGGAAAATGTTGCTGAGGCAGGCAAAGGAACTGAGCAATTTAAGCAAGAGATGTCTAAACTTACCGGTAATTTAAACAATCTAAATAAGGTTTACGGTAATATGCTTACTGCCATGAAGGGCTAATATTGATTTCCAAAATTAAAATATACAAATTATGGCTGGAGGTAAGGAAACACCACGTCAAAAACTAATCAACCTAATGTATCTAGTTCTACTTGCGATGCTCGCATTGCAGGTTGGAGCTACTGTTTTGGAGAAGTTTATTACACTTAACCAATCATTAGAAAGAGCAGTTGCTGACGCTGACAATAAAAATACTCAGACTCTTCAAAGGATTGAAAAAGCTGTGGAAGACGCAGGGAATAGAAAAGAAGATGTTGCTGTATTAAATAAAGCAAAGGAAGTAAGAAAACTTACAGCTGATGCTCTCGGTTTTGTAGATCAGTTGAAAGAAGAGCTGATTGAGAGAACTGGAGGTAAAAAAGAAAGCGGTATGCCTATAGGCCTTAAGGATGAAGGTAATACTGCTACACTGATGCTTAATGACGGCAGAGGCGATGAGTTGAAAAAGGTTTTGAATCAATTTGCAGAGGATTTGAGCAAATTGACTGGAAAAGAGTATCCAAAAATAGCTCTGGATGGTGATGAGCATCCTCTTTTTGAAAATGATTCCGAAAACAGAAGAAAAAGCTTTGCTAAACTGAATTTTGAGTCGACTCCTATGGGAGCGGCTTTAGCAACGCTTACTCAATTTCAGACTGAGGTAGCAACTAAAGAAAGTGATGCATTAGAAACCATAGCAAGACAAGTTGGAGCCGCAGATTTAAAATTTGATCAAATTCTTGCCAGAGTTACCCCTGAATCTAAATATGTTGCCGCTGGCACTAAGTATCAGGCTGATCTTTTCATCGCCGCGAGTTCTTCTTCTGTTAACCCTACTATGATGGTAGACGGTAGAGAAATTCCTGTTGATGGAGGTATTGGAAAAATTGAATTTACTGCTACAGCAGGAAATTATGATAGTGAAGGTAATGCTAAAAAATCATTTAAAGCTGAAATCACTATTAACCAAGCTGGTAAAGATACTACCTTCACAAACGATGTTGAGTACTTCGTGGTGAGGCCTGTTATACAAGTACAGTCACAATCGGTGTCTGCTTTATACCTTAACTGTGGTAATGAATTAAATATACAGGTTCCTGCTTTAGGTAACGCTTATCAGCCCTCTTTCAATGCTCAAGGTGGTAGCGCTATGGCTGGAAGTAAAAGAGGTGAGGTAACGATAGTTCCAAATACTAGCAAGGTTACTGTTTCAGTATCTTCAGGAGGTAATCTTATAGGAACAGAAACATTCAACGTAAGAAGAGTACCAAAGCCGGATGTTAAAATTTTCAATAATGGCAAGCCATTTGATGAAAGAAGAGGTACCTCTACTTCAGGATTAGGGGCGTTAGAAATTAGAGCGATTCCAGATGAAAGTTTTGCACAGTTTTTACCTAAAGATGCAAGATATAGAGTTTCAGATGCAGTTGCTACTTTAGTTAGAGGTAGTAATCCTGTGACATCTACTCCAGTAAGAAATGGACGTGCTAACTTAGCTGATTTTAGAGGCCAGGCTAGAGCTGGTGATCGTATCGTAATAGAGGTGAAGAATGTTCAAAGAGCGAACTTTCAAAACCAAACAGAAAATGTAAATCTTGGTGGGCCTGTTTTCTTTAACATACCGTTAAATTAGACTCCTGTCAAGCTTACTACAAGGTGTTATAAATTAAATGTGTTATGAAAAATGTAATAGTTGTAATTTTAGTTGCTTGTATTATCTTCTTAGATAATCAGCTTGCAGCTCAAGAAACTCTTCCAGATAGGAATCCAAATAGTGTTTATCCAATACACAGGGATGACATTATGTTCACAAAAAAGGTCTGGAGGAGAATGGATCTTGAAGAAAAGATTAATCATCCTTTTAAAGCTAGGGGTTATGAAATGACTAAAGTGATCATTGAAGCGGCAAAACGAGGCCAAATAGCTGTATTCGAAGATGAAGATTTTGAAAAAAGGTTGACAGTAGAGGAGTTTGAAAAAAATCTGTTAATTCCAGGTGCGGACATGGGAGATGATCTTGATGATTTTGGCGGTGGTGGATTTGATGATTTTGGCAGTGGTGATGATCCTTGGGGTGATGGCGGCAATGATGACGATTTTGATACAGGGCCAACGGAGTTTCTAGCAGCTGATATTACCTTAATCGATATAGTTGAGGAAATGCAATTTGATAAAAAAAGGTCTCGCGTTTATTGGGATATTCAATCATTAGGACTTTTCGTTCCTCAGGAAAAGAATGATGCTTTACAATTTAATAAGGTAATCGGTTATTTTAAATTCACTGAGTTGTTTGATCTCTTTAAAAGTATGCCTAAGGAAGCTATATGGTTCAACCCTCAGAATACAAGAGAACATAAAAACTTAGCGGATGCCTTCAATTTAAGGTTATTTTCAGCCAGGGTAACTAAGGTCGAAAATCCACTGGATGAAGGTGTTATTGATATTTATGATAAAGGTTTAAAGGATGCAGCCAGAGGCTCATTGCTTATTGAGGAGCAACTCATGGAGTATGAGCATGAGCTTTGGGAGTATTAATATTATATGATATAAATAAAAACACCGAGTGAATAACTCGGTGTTTTTTTATGCCTTTTTTAATTTAAAATTCATTTATTATGAATCCTCTGTAACTCATAAATGGTGACTTTCTTTTAAAGATCAAACTTTATTCCTTGTGCTAAAGGGATTTCTGTGCTGTAATTGATTGTGTTCGTTTGACGTCGCATATAGATTTTCCACGCATCTGACCCTGATTCACGACCACCACCTGTATCTTTTTCGCCTCCGAATGCACCACCAATTTCTGCTCCACTGGTTCCAATATTAACATTGGCAATACCGCAGTCTGAACCTGCATGTGAAAGGAAGATCTCTGATTCCCTCAGGTTAGTAGTCATGATAGCCGAAGATAGACCTTGAGGCACATCATTTTGTATAGCAATAGCATTCTCTACTCCACCAGTATACTTGATCAGATACAAGACGGGAGCAAAAGTCTCATGCTGAACAATTTCGTAATGATTTTCAGCTTCAAAAATTGCAGGCTTCACGTAGCATCCAGATGCATAAGCATCACCATCTAACACTCCTCCGGCTACTATCTCCTTACCTCCTTGCTCTATTACAGCCTTTAAAGCATGTTCATAAGCAGCAACTGCATCTTTATCGATGAGAGGCCCCACGTGATTATTGCTGTTGAGAGGGTCACCGATTCGAAGTTGTCCGTATGCCTTCTTCATGGCAGCTTTTACATTCTCAAAAATGCTTTCATGTATGATGATACGTCGAGTGCTTGTACATCTTTGACCACAGGTACCTACAGCGCCAAATACAGCGCCTACTAAGCAACTTTCTAAGTCTGCATGCTCGGTCATGATGATTGCATTATTTCCTCCCAATTCCAAAAGTGACTTGCCTAAGCGTTGTGCTACAGCCGTGCCTACTTTGCGTCCCATAGGTATAGAGCCTGTGGCAGAAACTAAAGGTACGCGCTTGTCATGTGATATTAACTCACCAATGGCAGCATCACCTACTATAAGACTGCTTACCGCATAATCAATACCATTTTTCTCCATTACCTCCTGAGTAATGTTTTGGCAGGCAATCGCTGTAAGTGGTACTTTTTCAGAAGGCTTCCATACTGTAACATCCCCACACACCCAAGCTAAGGCCGTATTCCAAGACCAAACCGCCACAGGAAAGTTGAAAGCGGAAATGATACCCACTATGCCTAGTGGGTGGTATTGTTCATACATACGGTGTGAAGGCCGCTCTGAATGCATAGTAAGGCCATACAACTGACGACTTAAACCTACTGCAAAATCGCAGATGTCTATCATTTCTTGAACCTCACCAAGTCCTTCTTGATAGGATTTACCCATTTCGTAACTTACCAATTTGCCTAATGGCTCTTTATATTCACGCAGGGCATTGCCTATTTGCCTCACTATTTCGCCGCGCTGTGGTGCGGTGAGCATCTGCCATTTTTCGAAAGCTTCCTTTGATGCTTTTATCACTTCTTCATAGGTTGCTTTGTCGCCACAGTTTACCTTAGCTATTAGTGTACCATCAACGGGTGAGTAAGATCCTATCTCGGCTCCTGTCGAAGCTACTTTTCGGCTGCCAATCATGACGCCCGAGTTGGTTGATTCAATTCCTAATTGCTCCAGTACATCCTTCATATTACTCATAATATTGTTGTTTGCTTTTTATTTTGTATTAAGTACGACACCTTAAATTGATTAATTTTAGCTTGCATTGTTCTTTAAGGCCAAAATAATCAAATGCTTGTCACACGAATAATTGTAAAAACAAATGTATAAAAAGCAGTTGGTATAGTAAATTTTTCACTCGATAGTTTTAAGTCTTTTGTTTCTTGTGAGAAATGGCAAATAATCAATTAATGGGATTAAAAGAATTTTTGCTGATTGAGAATTAGGTATATCTTTTTTTAAGATCTGTATTCAGAAAATATTTCTTACTTTATTTCAGGGCTGCTTTGATATAGCTGATAATTTTCTGACTTGTGCGAAATAAGCAGGATTTGTTTTAATAGAACCGTCATTTCAGGTAATTGCTTTTCCCAATTATGCAGTTGGTTTATCGTTATTCAAAATTTCAAATTATGCTTATCCGCTAGTTTATAGAACTGAGCTGTTTTGTCATCAAGTAATGAATTTCGTCTAAATCAATTAACTTAAGTTAACATAGATGATTTTACTCTGTGATCCACTATGCTAACATTGGTGCTACTCTGTGACCTATAAAATTACACAATGTCGCTCAATGCTTTACACAATGTTTCACAATGATTCTTATTTGTCTTGAGGCTTTGCCTAGCTTTTTGTAAAGTGACATCTGCAATCTTGCAGATAGGCATATTTCAATTTATCCGGCAATTATTTGTGAACCAAAGGCTACTCTTGATAAGGCTGGTAAGCCATTTTTACTATGGTTTAATATATTTTTATGTGTGAAGTGTGGTTGTAGCCTCATCCCAAGCAAAGTAAAAAGCCTTAAATTCTTAAGACAAGCTAGATTTTAAAATTATTTTTATTTCTACTGCAACTTTTTAACCCAATACCTTGTAAAACAAAGTACTGAATATTACCTTTGTTTCATCTTGTTGGAAAACTATACGTCCATGGCTGTTTTTCAATATTGATCCTGCTAAAAATGAAATTATGAAGATAGAAAACACACAGGTACAGATGCGGAAAGGGATTTTGGAATACTGCATTCTCAAAATTATTTCACGCGGCGAGGTTTATGCATCGGATATATTGGAAGAACTCACTGAAGCGAAAATGATCGTGGTGGAGGGAACTGTATATCCGCTAATGACACGCCTCAAAAATGCGGGTTTGGTCGAATACCGCTGGGAGGAATCGACATCAGGGCCACCCCGGAAGTATTTTAAGCTTACAAAGGAGGGGGAATCCTTTACTGATCAGCTAGGTAAAACTTGGGATGAGCTTCAGCAATCGACTACCTATATAGTCAAAAAGGCAGATCAGTAAAGTTTATAATGCCGAACCATTTGCATCAATTTTTACGAAAGGAATACCTTAAAAAAATTAAAAATCAACAGCTACTGAAACTACAAGCTTCAAAGGCTGATAAAAGGATATAATCATGAAAAAAAGTATCAGTATAAGTATAAGTGCGATCGTCTTCCATGTAGAGGAAGATGGTTATGAGCAGCTAAAGAAGTATTTAGATGCTGTTACCCGTTATTTTTCAAGTTTTGAAGATAGCCAGGAGATAGTGGATGATATAGAGAGGCGTATAGCTGAGAAGTTTTTGGCTAAGCTTAAGGGGAGTCAGCAGGTTGTGACACTTTCAGATGTCGATGAAGTCATCTCCGTCATGGGGACCGTAGCTGACTTTGAGGCTATGAATGACGGCGCTAGCTCAGATAAAAAAGAGGAAGAATCGAAAACAGAAGAGGCAAATGAAGATAAAAGTAGCTTATTCTCCTTGGATGAAGATCCTAAGCGGATGATCAGAAACCTTGATAATCGCTTGATTGGAGGTGTAGCTTCAGGTATTGCTTATCGGTTAAAGGTAGATCCTCTTTGGGTTCGAATAATTGCCCTGCTTGGATTTTTTAATTTTTTCATTCCTGCTTCCTTATTTTTTGGCATCTCACCACTTTCGCCAATAGTGTTTTTATCTTATGTGGTACTTTGGATCGCACTACCCAGCCGTAAATCTTTACCAGAGCAGAAAAAGGTCCGTAAGTTGTACAGAGACCGAGAAGACGCCGTTGTGGGGGGAGTGTCTAAGGGCTTAGCCCATTATTTTGGTGTTGATCCTGTGATTTTTAGGGTGCTATTCGTAGTGCTAAGCTTTATTTATTTGATTGGAGTTTTGATTTATCTAGTACTATGGGTCATCACGCCTCAAGCCAAAAGCATCACCCAAAAGATGGAAATGAAGGGGGATCCTATCAATATTGAAAATATTGAGAAAAGTATAAAAAATAGTTTTACTGCAGAGAATACTTCTGGAGAGTCAGCGGCAAGCAGTATTCTGTTGTTTCCTTTTCGAATGATTGGTAAGTTTGGTACTTGGGCATCTACAGAAGGCAAACCAGTTTTTAGCTTTTTGCTTCAACTGATAGTTATTTTGGCATCTGCCTTTTTATTATTGCTGGGAATTACATTTTTAGTTCAAGCCTTTACCTTGCCCTTAATATACTATGGCCTAACTCATAATATGGGATTATCGCAATTTCTGTTTTATGATCTAGGGGTGGACGAACTATGGTGGATAGAAGAGCATTTAAAGGCCACTTTACCTCATTATATTATCATTGCTTTCTCAATTACCAATCTACTTTTAGGTGTATTGCTTTTTGCCAATGGCTTGGCAATATTAATTCGTAGAAAAGCTATGAAAGCAACCTTTAATGCGGTGTGTATTGCGATCACAATTGTTGCTTTCGTTGTTATGGTCATTGGCGTGATTTCTCTTGCTGCTCAGTTCAAATCAAATGATAGTATTATCAATATAGATAGTTATCCGCTTGATTCGGAAGGGGTATATTTTGACAATATAGAAAATTCAGACGCTGCAGGAGTATCTATTAAGTATCAGCTTAAGCAAAGCATAGATAGCGTGATGCATATCAGCAAAGAGGTATTTGCATCTGGTTCTAGTAAATCTGATGCAAGAAAGCATGCCTCTCAAACTTATGTATACTATGAGCAATTCAATGATTCTACTTGGTCTTTTGAAAAGAAGCTTCGACTAGATAGTGATGCTAAGTGGCGTAACCAATCCGCTAAAGTAAGCTTAATGATTCCTGAAGGTACACCAATTACACTTGCACCATCTCTTTTGGATGTTTTTTCGCTAAGCCCGAAAGTCTTAGAAGCTGTAAAACAAGGGAAGGCCATCTATTTCAAGGAGGGGAGGCTTAGTTGTGATTCATGCGATGAAAATCTTTCATCGTTTACAGGCAATAAGGATCAAGTCAGTCTATTTTTTGGCGATAATAGCCTTACTGAGCCAATGGTTATTGGTGCTGTTAATGAAATTGTAGCCACTGGTATTCATGAGATCAAAATCATTGTGAGCGATGAGCCTTTTTTAAGATATAGTGCAGAGGGTGAATCCAGACTGGAAGACCTAAAAATTGAGGAAAAAGGGAATCGTCTTTATCTATTGGGAGAAAGAAAGTCAAATGTTCGATTTAATTTTTTCAACTTTATTAGAAATTTTGAAATCTATGATGATCGATTTAAGATTTTGATTGGTATTCCCGATTTAGAAATGGTCAAGCTATCTGGCGGGAATAAGTTGGTTCTTGGTGATTTTAGAGGTAATGATTTAAAGATTAAGCTAAGTGGGGCTTCCGATTTGAAAAGTGGATTTATTCAATATGACCTGGTAAATTTAGAGTTAAGCGGCGCATCCAAGGTCAACTTAAAAGGAGAGGTAAATTCTATTGATGCACGCTTCAGTGGTGCTTCAAAAGCTGATTTGATGGAATTGAAGGCAAATAGTGTAAAACTTCGAGCTAGCGGTGCAACCAAAGCAGATGTTTATGCATCTGAGGAATTGAGCATTGATTTAAGTGGCGCTTCTTCTCTCAGGTATAAAGGGGGAGCAAACGTAAGCTCGCAGAGTATTAGTGGTGGATCTAAAATAAGATCGATCGATTAAATATAGGTTTTTGAAAAGTAGTTTTCATTTTATCACAATGACATCCCTTTTAATTTCATTAAAATTTTGAACTCATGAGACATTTAGCATTTATTCCATTTCTTGTTGTTTTGATGATGATGCTTATTGCCCGTATGGTAGCAGCCAATCCAACGATAGCAACTGCCGATGCAGAGATTGTCAACAATAAAAAACTCACCGAAGAGCGTATCATACCGCTGCGTAACTTTCAGTCGCTTATTGTTCAAGGACCTTTCAATATTGAAATTACCCAAGACGATCGCTTTAGTTTGGTTGCAGTAGGCGAAAGCGAGGTGCTCGACAAAGTTGAATACGACTTAATAGATGGAAGACTTACAATCAAATATCCGCGTACGGAAACAGGTTTTTTGGGGATTAATCTTATGATTAGCAAGTCTAAAACAGCCATCAATTTAAAAATAGCGATGCCTCTTTTTGAAGAGTTAAATTTTTCTAGCGCAGCCGATGCAATAGTCGGGGCATTTGAAATCTCTAATGATGCAAAAATCATTATGAAAGGTGCCTCTAGTATAGATATGAGCAGTTTGAAAAGTAGTGCAGGCTTAGAGTTGTCTAGTACTGGTGCATCAGATTTAAAAGGAAGTATTGATGTGAAGCATTTATCAGCATCAGCATCAGGTGCATCGGACCTTAAGTTAAAATATCTGTCAGCAGAAGATGCAACAATCAAGCTGTCTGGTGCATCGGACATGAAGGCTGAGGTAAATGGAGGTAATTGGAATTTGAATGGAGGCGGGGCTTCTAATTTTAAGTTAAATGGGCAGGTTAATTTTGTTCAAATTAATCTTTCTGGGGCTAGTAGTTTGAAAGGGAATCAATTCGAATCGGCCGATGCTAGCATTTACTGCTCTGGTGCAAGCGATGCAAAATTACGAGTGAGTGGCACTATCGATGGTAAAATTAGTGGTGCTTCAGACCTTAAGGTGAGTGGCACTGCAGCTGTAAATGTACAGTCTTCTGGTGCGAGCAGTATAAAGGTGATGTGATATGGTTTAACTACACTTAAATAGATTAAACTTTTTTAGGTATTTACAACTAAAATTATTCGCAGTATTGCTTGAAATGACTCTTTTAATATTCTAAAGATTTCGTGTAAGCAACAAACATTAGATTATGGCAACTTAATTCCATTCTTTAGCTTGTCAGAGGTTTGATGTAAAGTTTCTTTTGTGATTTATCCTATAGCTTAATATTTGAGCTCATATTTTGTAATAGCTTTATTAGCTGCATGCAAATGGTTTCATAGTATAATGCTATTCGCGAATTATACAAATTTTAGTATGCGTCGCTTACCGTTTAGTCAAAGGGAAATAGGCGTCAACAGATATTTTTTTTAAAAGCTTCTCGCAAAAACCTACTATATTCTCAATAGTTGATGATTCTATTTTGAAGGTTAGTATAATTTGAGGTTTAGATTGATTTACTTAATAGGGATGAAAACACGAATCACTTTCAAAGAATAAAGTTGGGGAGAAATTATTTTTATAGGGTGATTATGTTATGAAATGTTCATTAGATAAGCTTTAATTAGGGTTTTGTTTAAAAAGTAATGTACATTCTTGCTTAGGTTCTATTTTTGGCATGAAAAATGTAATGTATTAAAATGTAGTTTGTTAAGTTTGGTTTAAAGTGGGAAAGCAAGTTTCAAATAGAAGCTTGCTTTTTTTGGAAGACTAGCCTGACACTTGTTTATTCGTTTTTTGTTCAATTTTATCATTGAATTTCTTTTAAATGATATAGGATTAAGTTATAATGCCTGTTAAAAAACGATTGATGAAAAACAGTCAGTATGCATATTTTTAAAGAAATATGAATTGAATTCCATTTTTGTATGCCTATGATCTTTTTAAACTTTCGAATAAAAATGTCAATTTTGATATTTTGAGTCTTAGTTTCATGCTCATAATCTTCTATTTTTTAGGCTTTAGCTCGAGGTAAAATACTACATCATCGCTTTTTTACCTCGAACCTACAGTATCTGATACTACTTAAGACCCTAAGCACTTTGTTTTATGCTTTATCAGTCATTTTAAAAATATGCGTCATCAATCAGTTCTTTTTCTTTTTTTACTTGCGATGAGCATTTTACTTTGCGCTCATTCACGGGCTCAGTCTTTTGATTTTACCCCTTTTGATACTACTCAAAATCAACAGATAGAAAAGCGTTACTTTAAGCTTTCTTATTCTGAAAAGCATGAGCAGCCCCTATGGGTTGCCTATTTACTTACTAGAGAGCAGGTGCTTACTCAAGCAACTCAACGTACAGACGACTTTCGGCCCGATCCAGAAGTAGCAACGGGTTCTGCAGAATTGTCAGATTACAGAGGTTCAGGTTATGACCGAGGCCATTTAATACCTGCTGGAGATAGAAACTTTAGTAGTGAAGCCATGAGTGAAACCTTTTATTTGTCTAATATGAGTCCGCAACTTCCCGCTTTTAATAGAGGTATATGGTCGCGATTGGAAGAATTAGTAAGGCAATTTGCAGTAGATAATGATTCTATATATGTGGTAACTGCAGGTGTACTATTCGATAGTCTACAAAGTATCGGAGATAACGAAGTTGCTATTCCCTCTTATTACTACAAGGCAATCCTCGACATATGTGAGCCTGAATTGAAAGCGATCGGTTTCATTTTACCTCACGAAGGTAGTAAAGTCGACTTATCATCCTTTGCTGTGAGTATTGATTCACTAGAAGCTTTTACGGGTATAGATTTCTTTTATCACTTGCCAGACAGCTTAGAGGATATCCTTGAACGTAATTTTGATATTAGTCAGTGGTCTTTTAAGGTGAATTTTCGCTCTGCAATAATACGGGAGCTACCAGATGAGTCCTCATCCCAAGAAAAAAACACGACCTGCTTAGGAGTTACTAGAGCGGGGAATCCTTGTAAAAATCGAACTAGCAAGCCAAACCAATACTGCCATCATCATCAAAGTCAAGCCCAATAGCCTTCTTATATTAAACCTTCCCTTTTATTTACGGAATTGAGCCAATATTTATAATTTTTTATTTGAGAAGATATTACCAAGTGTACTTTATTTCTTCTTACATTTTGCTTTAATTTGATTTGTGATTGTAAAAGGGTGTAAGAAATACTGTGTTATTAAGTTAATTTTTTCAAAAAAGTCTGTAGAGTCAGTCTTAGGCTAAAGTTACTACCATTTGATAGATGTATTATTTGGTAAAGTTTTTGCTATCCATAAACCCTACCGGAATTAGGTATGTGATGTTAAGCGCTCTGTATTTCACCTAAATTGATGAATTATAAGCATAAAAATTAAGATATGATTTCTTTTTTGGAGGGAGATATTGCGGAGGTAGAACCTACCCACATCATTTTACAAGTTGGGGGAATAGGGTATCAGGTAAGTATATCTTTAAGCACCTATAGTAAGTTGAAAGGTGAAAAACGTACCAAACTTTATACGCATTTTCATGTAAAGGAAGATGGTCAAAGTTTATATGGTTTTCTCCATCCTGCTGATCGTAAGCTTTTTCAAGCACTCATCAGTATATCTGGCGTAGGCCCAACTACGGCCATGACATTTTTCTCATCACTAGATGCAGATATTATTAAACGAGCGATAGTAGAAGAAGATGTAAATACCATAAAAAGTGTAAAAGGTATTGGTGCTAAAACAGCGCAAAGAATTATTCTGGAATTGAAAGATAAACTTGGTACAGTAGATTTAAGCGGATCAAATGATACGCAAGCAGGGGTTAGATACAATACCAATAAAGAAGAGGCGTTAAATGCTTTGATTACACTAGGCTATCCCAAAAATGTTGCTGAAAAGAATCTTAATGCAGCTATGAAAAAGTTAGGTAATGAGGCAAGTATAGAAGAACTCATCAAGGCCGTTCTTAAATCAAGTTAGCACCAGTTTTTAATTGTTTATTTTGTATTTGAGGAATCTCTACATTTTTCTTATTTCTTTTGCGATAGTATCCACAGTAGCACTTTTTTCAGGTGAAAAAGCGGTGCATGGAGATGCTTTGTTTGCGATGGAATTAAAGGAAGCGCTTCAGGATACTATTCCTGGTAGAATATCCAGAGACCCCTCTTTAATTGATCAATTTTCTTCCAAGGCTGCTTCAGATAGCTTGGACTCGATCGCCAACCTACCGTATACACCCAGCAAGTTTCCTACATTTAGACCCCAAGATAGACAGGGTGATCCCTTCAACTATTGGCAAACCCCCAATCCTTTAATATTATCAACACCAGAGGATATACGAATGCAGATGGAAATAGATACAGCATTTAATTACACTGTATACGAGGAGTTGGATGAAGGGATCGATTATCGACCACCTATGAAGATATCTTTTGAGGAATATTCAAAGCTGCAAGAAGATAAGGCTAGGAGAGAGTATTGGCGTTCTAAGTCGCAGGAGCTTGATGGTGAAGGTGCTATGGGTAGTCGTGATCTCATTCCACCAATATATATAAGCCCCGTTTTCGACAGAATATTTGGAGGTACTTATGTAGATATAAAGCCTAATGGATTCATTAATTTAGATTTTGGAGGACGATGGCAGCGAGTGGACAACCCTGCGATACCTATCCGACAGCAGAGGAATGGCGGTTTTGAGTTTCAGCAGCAGATAAACATGAATGTTGTGGGGCAAGTGGGCGATAAGCTCCAGGTACTTGCCAATTTTGACAACAACACTACCTTCGATTTTGAAAACCAATTCAAAGTAGAGTATACCGGCTATGAAGAAGATATTATCAAAAAAATTGAACTGGGTAATGTAAGTTTGCCACTCAACAACTCGCTTATTACAGGTGCTCAAAATCTTTTTGGTGCAAAGACACAGTTACAGTTTGGTAGACTTTTCGTGACAGGTATTGCTTCTATTCAGCGAGGAGTACAAGAGAGCATTACTTTTGAAGGTGGGGCTCAAGGTCGTGAATTTGAAATTATTGGTTCTGATTACGATGAACGTAAGCATTTTTTCTTAGGTCACTTCTTCAGAGAAAACTATGAAAACTGGTTGAATGCTTACCCTCAGATTTTATCGGGCGTGAACATCACAAGAGTGGAGGTCTATGTAATGAATAGAAACAATAACACTCAAACGCAAAGAAACTTTGTGGCCACTCAAGATCTTGGTGAGGGTAGGAGAATTCACAATCCGACTAATCCAAACATAGGTACTGGGAGAGGGAATGTTCCCACTCATAACGCCGCCAACGACCTTTTCGCAAACTTACGAGCTGATCCTAGCCTTCGGGCAGCAGACCAAGCGGGTCGTACGCTTGAGTCAGGCTTTGGCCTACGCAGATCAGTAGATTTTGAGCAAATTAATGGTGCTCGAAAGCTTGAAGCCACAGAATTTAAGGTGCATCGGCAGCTAGGTTATATCTCACTATTGAGGAAGCTGCAGAATGATGAAGTCCTCGCGGTTTCTTATGAATATACCTTCAATGGAGAAGTCTTCAAGGTGGGTGAGATGGTGGAAGACTACCAAAATAGACCCGAAGATGAGGTTATTTTTATGAAGATGCTGAGGCCTTCAAGAATTGACGTGAGGATACCCACTTGGGACCTAATGATGAAAAACGTCTATAGCCTCAATATCAATCAGCTCAATAGAGAAGGCTTTGAGCTACGTGTAATCTATCGCGATGATAGAACAGGTCTTGACAACCCTAGTTTACACGAAGGAGCTTCTCTGCGCGACATTCCTTTAATTGAAATCTTACAACTCGACCGACTCAATCAAAACAATGACCCGCAGCCGGATGGTAATTTTGACTTTGTGGAGGGGGTCACTGTTAATTCTGATTATGGATTGATAGTGTTTCCAGTGCTAGAACCTTTAGGACGAACTTTGAGAGATCGGTTTCAGCCTGGAGAAGAAAACCTGATTCAACGCTATGTTTTCGATACACTTTATCGGGGTACTAAGGCAGATGCTGAGTTAGTGACGCGACTGAATAAATTTTTTTTAAGAGGGCGATACCAAGCGGGATCCGCAGCTTCATTTCAGCTTCCTGGCTTTAATATTGCAGAAGGCTCAGTGAGGGTGACTGTCGGTGGATCGCCATTGGCAGAAGGCTCAGATTATACGGTTGATTATAATTTGGGTAGGGTAAATATCTTGAATCAGAGTATGCTTAATAGCGGCAAGCCCATTACGGTGAGTTTTGAAAAGGCTGATATGTTTCAATTTCAAACTAGAACCTTGTTGGGGACTAGAATGGACTATGTGGTCAATGAGGACTTCAATATAGGAGCTACTATGCTTTATTTTAACGAGCGTCCTTTGATCTCTAGGGTTAATGTAGGGGAGGAAACCATGCGTAACTTAAAGTGGGGTGTCGACTTGAGTTATCGTACAGAATCTCGGTTTTTGACTAAAATGGTAGACGCTTTGCCTCTAGTCCAAACAAAAGAAATGTCTACTTTGACTTTTCAAGGGGAGTTTGCCCAACTGAGACCAGGCACCTCCAATATTGTAGCGGGAGAAGGTTCTTCCTACATTGATGATTTTGAAAATAGTGCTACCCCATTTAATTTGGGAGGTAACTTCCAGTCGTGGAAGCTTGGTGCAACGCCAGCGACACCCAGCGACCTCTTCGACAAAAGAAATCAAGTAGGTGAGGAACTTGGTTACAACTATAAGCGAGCTAAGCTTTCTTGGTATATCGTCGACAATATATTTTATCGCCGATCTGGAGGAGGGGCTAACGCTCGACCTCCAAATATTAGAGATGAGGACTTAGAAAATCACTATGTGAGACCCATTGACCCTCAAGAAGTATTCCCTGCTCGTGATAGGGAGGTTGTAAACCCCAACTTGCCTATCTTTGATTTGGCTTATTACCCTAGGGAGCGTGGGATGTATAACTTCAATCCAGACCTTGACACCGATGGGCGCCTTCGTAACCCTGAAGAGAATTTTGGTGCTATTACTCGCGCCATCACCTCGGATGTTGATTTTGACCAAACCAATATTGAATTCATTGAATTTTGGGTGATGGACCCATTTATCCAAACAGAACGCGGGAGAGTATTGGACGGTATTGAAAATACAAACAATTCTACTGGTGGCAAGGTGGTCTTTAACCTTGGTTCAATATCAGAAGATCTTATTCCTGATGGGCGACATGGCTTTGAAAATGGATTGCCAGCTGATGGAGGCACAGGAGGAACATTAGAAACACCATGGGGTAGGGTAACCACTCAGCAGTTTCTTACTGATGCATTTGATAATGATCCACAGGCAAGGCAAAATCAGGATGTAGGTTTCGATGGGCTTAGTTCAGAAGAGGAAAGAACGTTTTTTAGCGAAGCCTTTCTCAATCGACTCAGCTCTATTTCTCCAGATGCTCGTCAAAGAATAGAGGCCGATCCTGCTGCTGATGATTTTCGTTTTTATTTAGGCCCAGATCTCGATGATCAAGATATCAAAATACTTGAGCGGTATAAATTTTTTAATGGAGTAGAAGGTAACTCACCCGCCAACGCAGGCCAAGCTAATTTTACGGCAGCGAACACCAACCTTCCAGATAATGAAGACCTCAACAATGATAACACCATCAGTGAATTGGAAGAATATTTTGAGTATGAAATTGATTTGCGCCCGCAATCACTCAATCTGAATAATAAGTATATCATCGATCAGGTGGTAAATAATGTCAATGGCGATGATGTTAACTGGTATTTAGTTCGAATTCCTATTCGCAACCCTGATAGAACTTTTGGAGATATTAATGACTTCAAGTCAATTCGTTTTATGCGGCTTTATCTCAAGGAATTTCGACAACCTGTCGTCTTAAGAATGGCTCAGTTTAGGATGGTGGGTAGTCAATGGCGACGTTTTGAAGAGAATCTCTTCGATAAGGGTTTAAATGAAATTCCAGAGCCCTACGATGCTGGATTCCGAGTGGACATGGTTAATATCGAGGAAAATGGTACAGCTGGTCCCAATAAGACTCCTTATGTACTTCCACCCGGAATAGAAAGAGATCGAGATAATGCAAGTACTATCGTTAGAGAGCTTAATGAGCAGTCCATTCGGCTTTGTGTTGATAATCTAAGAGACAATGATGCGCGCGCCATCTTTAAAAATCAGACACTTGACCTAGTGAATTATGGTAGGATTAAAATGTTCTTCCATGCTGAAAGTGATGATGCCGTAGATGGTGAAATGACCGCTTTCTTGCGACTTGGCACAGACTTTACTGATAACTATTATGAAATAGAGGTGCCTCTTGAGCTTACTGTACCAGGCACACGAGACCCTAGGCAAATATGGCCTGAAGCCAATGAAATTGACTTCGACCTTGAGGAGTTATTTACCATTAAGGCTCTTAGAAATCGGCTCAATATCAACCAAGAGATACCTTTTACCAATCAAGTGGGGCAATATAATGTGACCATTCGTGGCAGACCTGAAATTTCCCGCGTACAGACCATCATGATTGGCGTTAGAAACCCTAGGAGTGAATTGGGGACTGGACCTAGACAACTGTGTATATGGGCTAATGAACTGCGACTTACGGATTTCAATACAGTAGCTGGTTGGGCTGCTAATGGAAGAGTCAATGCACGATTAGCGGATTTTGCTGATATTACAGCTAACTTACGATACAGTACCTTTGGTTTTGGCATGGTGCAATCTCGAATTTCTGAGCGGACTAGAGAGGACCTACTCGACATCGACCTTTCGGCCAATGTCAATTTAGATAAATTTACGCCCGAAAGCTTCGGGCTTAAGGTACCCATGTTTGTGAGTTATGAAACCTCTACGCTTACACCTTTTTTCGACCCACTCGATCCTGATACACCACTGGAGGCCTCACTCCAATCGATTCGAGATCCGGTTGAAAGAGATTTATATCGAAGCCTAGTGATCGACCGAACGGTAAGGCGTGGAATCAATTTTTCTAATGTCAGAAAGATGAGGACCAATGACGAAAGGACCCCAACTCCTTTTGACATTTCCAACTTTGCCTTTACCTATGCCTTTAGTGAAATGAATCGCTCTGCAGTAAATATAGAGACATTTCAAATGCTCAATTATCGAGGTGGGATAGCCTATAATTTTGTGCCAGAGCCAGTAGTATTTGAGCCATTTACCAATTGGGAAAATCTTAACTCACCTTACTTGAGGCTCTTCAAGGAGTTTAATTTAAATCTACTCCCTGGAAATATTGCTGTAAGGGGGGACCTAGACCGAAGGTTTGTGAAGACACAATTTCGTAATGCTCAGCTTAATACGAGAGGTATTTTGCCTCAGTTTGAGAAGTTTTTTAATTTCAATAGGGACTATAGCATGCGTTGGGACCTTACTCGGAGCCTTGCAATTGACTATCGCGCAAGGGCTAATACTATCATTGATGAACCCGAGGGAATTATTAATAGGGAAGCACGCGACTCCATCCGTACTAATTTACGCAGCTTTGGTCGTATGCGGCAATTCGATCAAAGTATTAACGCAAACTATAGATTACCACTAGACTATCTGCCACTCACTGATTGGATCCAAGCTGAGGCAAGGTATGGGGTAAACTTTACCTGGATGGCAGGCGCTGTTGGCCAGGCGGACAGTTTGGGTAATACGATTCAGAATAATCGAGAGCAGGCCATTACTGGTAAGATTGATATGGTGAAGCTTTATAACAAATGGGGCGTGCTAAAGGACATCAACAGTCCTAAACGGGGTAGTAGAAGACCACCACCGCCAGGTCGTAGGCCTCCCGGTAGAGGTGGGTCAGACAAAGAAGAGGAAGATGAAAAGAAGTCGCAAATATTTGAAAATAAGAATGTAAAAAAAGTACTCAGAGGCCTAATGGCATTTCGAAATGTAAATTTCAACTATAGCATCAATGAGGGAACCATGCTTCCTGGGTATATGCCAGGAGTATTTATGTTTGGTATGGATGAGGATTTTGCTGGCCCAGGTTGGGACTTCTTATTAGGTAGTCAGAGCCTGCGTATACAGGAGCGCGCAGTTCGGGAGGGTTGGATGGCTCCGAGTTCATTTTTGACTCAACCGTTCATGCAAAGTCAGCAGGTTAATATGGATCTGCGGGCACTCATAGAGCCATTACCAGACTTTAGGGTACAGATTGACTTCCGTAAAATGCAGATGTCAGGCTATCAGGAAATTTTCAGGTTTGATACCTTAAGGCAAGACTTTGTGAGCCTGACGCCCAATCGATCGGGAAGTTACAGTATTTCATTCAATGCAATGAGTACGTTCTTTGTTCCTAGTGGCCCTGACAATACCAGTCCTACTTTTGAGAGCTTTGAGGACTACAGAAGTATCATCAGAGAGCGACTTTTGGCCATTAATTCAGGTGACGGTACTTACAATTTGAATTCTCAAGATGTGCTCATCCCCGCATTTATAGCCGCATATACGGGTCAAGACCCTCGTGACTCAGAATTGAATCCCTTTCCAAGAATGCCTATGCCAAATTGGAGAG
The DNA here is from genome assembly GCA_020832375.1 of Cyclobacteriaceae bacterium. Lineage (GTDB taxonomy): Bacteria > Bacteroidota > Bacteroidia > Cytophagales > Cyclobacteriaceae > JAFIEW01. The sequence goes on along the minus strand of JAFIEW010000003.1, from coordinate 11,628 downwards.
TGGATTATGCTGGACTAGCAAAAAATGAGTCACTGGGTAAAATTTTTCAATCGATCAATATAAGCCATGGATATAGCAGTTCTTACGATGTAATGGGCTTTAGCAACTCCCTTGCCTATACCGATAGAATTAGTCTTGACAATGATCTTCGTGACTTCAACCTTGGAAATGCTGTCAATGAAGATGGTGAGTTTATTCCAACTTATATCATTGATCAGGTTATGATTTCAGAGCGCTTTTCACCCTTAATAGGGGTGGATGTGAGAACAAAAAGTCGAATTACCGCCAAGGCTGAGTATCGTATGGAGCGAAACCTTGCTTTACAAATGTCCAATAGTCAAATTGCCGAAATGACATCCAATGACCTAGTGTTAGGATTTGGTGTTACTCGACCTGAATTTAAGTTTCCATTTCGGTGGGCAGGAAGAACTATACGGCTTAAAAATGAAATTACCTTCCGCGTTGACTTCAGTATACGCGACACACAAACCATTCAACGCCGTATCGATGAAGTGAGTACCGTAACCGCAGGTAATATCAACTATCAGCTCAGACCCAATGTACAGTATATGGCCTCACAGAGGCTGCAAGTGATGCTTTACTTTGAGAGAGCCATCAATGAACCACGAATTTCGAGCTCGTTCCCAAGAAACACTACGGCCATTGGTACTCAAATCAGGTTTAATCTTGCAGATTAGTTTTTTCTTTTTTGTGTGGGATGAGTACACTATTCGGGTTCTTGATTTGAGGAGCTCACTCAATCTTCATCCTGCATAATTTTTTATCCCGCTTTTCGATGAGGAATGGTCACGGAAGCTGTCTATAAAAGAAAATTAGAATCTTGAGAAAGATAGCTAAGGTGAACATAAATGTCGAAGCAAAACGACTGATTGAGATGCATTTTTGGTATGTAGCATAAGGTTTAATGCAGGATTAATCAACACGAACTGGCACTTCAAATGACGCCTATTATGTGATGAAGATAAATTAAATACCTCGCTCAGTCCAAAGGGGGAATTTATAACAATGGAATCGATATAAACTTGCAGAAATATCAAAACCATCTTTTGATAATGTAAAAAGAGTCAGGAGGATCGTTTTCTATTTATGGTTTATCTCATTTTGGGCTATTCTCATCCCTACAAAATCGAAAAATAGTTAGTAACTTGCGGATTGGTTTGAGAATGAAAGAGACATTTTTGACTGTCGATAATGGAGAGTGAGCGGTCTCAATTAGTGATCAACAATTAAAAGAGGCGGGATGAGGAGTGAGGAAGGGTGTTTGTGAATACACAATGCTCAGTGGCGGCTAATCTTTCGAAAATCGATTGATTCAACAAGACAAGAAGAGCAAACAATGATAAAAAAGTGGCTAACAAAAGAGCGTCCTAGCGCGGATCGCATAGCTGATTTGGCCCAATCCATCAATGTACAGGAGGCCTTAGCATGCTTACTGTACCAGCGTGGTATCACCAATTTTGATGAAGCAAAATCATTTTTCAGACCTCAATTGAGCGACTTGCATGATCCTTTTCTTATGAAAGATATGGATAAGGCGGTGGATCGACTAGAAGAAGCCATCCAGCATGGAGAGAAGATATTGGTCTATGGAGATTATGATGTAGACGGTACTACTTCAGTTGCCCTTTTCTATACCTTTTTGAAGCGGCTTACTGATGAGGTAGAGTTTTATATTCCTGACCGCTATCAGGAGGGTTATGGTATTTCTAGGCAAGGTATTGATTATGCTGATGCGGAAAACTTTAAGCTTATCGTATCGCTTGATTGTGGTGTGAAGGCTGTTGCCCTTATTGGTGAAGCCAAAAGTAGAGGCATCGATTTTATTGTTTGCGATCACCATCGTCCTGGGGATGAACTGCCGGCAGCGGTAGCGGTCTTAGATCCGAAGCGCGAGGATTGTGAGTATCCATACAAAGAGCTTTCAGGAGCAGGTGTAGGGTTCAAATTGGTTCAAGCCATGGCCCAACGCCTATCGATCGATATGCAAGAGATTTACCCTTTACTCGATCTGGTGGCGGTGAGCATTGCTTCCGATATCGTGCCTATCAGTGGAGAAAACCGAATTTTGGCATTTTATGGACTCAAGAAGCTCAATCAAAGTGCTCGTCCGGGACTTAAGGCTCTCATGAAAGTGTCTGGTCTCCAACAGGCATTAACCATTACAAATATTGTTTTTAGTATTGGTCCTAGAATCAACGCGGCTGGTAGGATAGGACATGCGAAAAATGCTGTCAAGCTTTTAATCGCTGAAGACCAAAAGAAAGTTGAGAAATACCTTGAGGGCATAGAAAAAAATAATACTGATCGCAAGCAAAAAGACTTGGGTATTACAAAAGAGGCACTTGAGATGATAGCGTCTGACCTTCAAAAAAAGCACGCTAAGTCCACAGTTTTGTATAAAGAGGATTGGCATAAGGGGGTTATTGGTATTGTGGCATCGAGATGTATCGAACGTTACTATCGGCCGACTATCATTTTGACTTCATCCGATGATAAGGCTACAGGTTCTGCTCGATCAGTCAGAGGGTTTGATGTATATGAGGCCATTGAAAAGTGTGCTCATCATTTAGAGCAGTACGGAGGACACACCTACGCAGCTGGGGTTACATTGAAGAAAGAAAATATACCCGCCTTTCAAGAAGCATTTGAGAAGGTGGTAGCAGAAAATATTACTGAAGAGCAGCTAATTCCTGGAGTGGAAATAGACCTCGAAGTAGATCTTGATATGATTAGCGAACGTTTTTTTAACATCCTCAGTCAAATGGAACCTTTCGGCCCTGGTAATATGAAGCCTGTTTTCAAAACAGAAAATTTGCACTTGATAGGTGATCCAAAATTACTCAAGAAGAAGCATTTAAAATTTCATGTAGCGCAGGAAAATAAAAATAATAGCTTTGAGGTGATAGCTTTTGGATTTGGTGATCACCAAGACTATTACGAGAGGTTGTGCTTAAATCGGCAGAAAATAAGATTAGCATACACTATTGAAATTAATCATTTTCAAGGCGATAAAAAGATACAGCTACAGGCCAAAGACATTGAGTTTTATGACGTATAATAGCTCTTTGATGTTAAAATAATAGGCTGTCATGAAGAAAAGCTTTATCAAAATGATATTAATTATCATTTTGATAAAAAAGTTTCTTTATTTTGAACATCATTTCACTTAAAGTCATCTTAAATAAGCTTTTTTATGATTTCAAGTGGTGTTTATGTTTTTGGCACGATATTGGTACAGTTTATGTTATGATTTTAATATCTTTTACAATCTTTTTTCGACACATTTTTTGAGTGTATTGGGTACTTTTTAATCTATCTTTTTGGCTAATTTTTAGGTTCGGTTGGGAGTCAGGTGGTGCTGACTCCCTTTCTTTTTTACAAGTAAAATTAAGTATTTGAAACTCCTTTCCCTTCTTCTAAAATACTGCCAATGATCTTATCATATTTCTAAAAGGATTGGCTCATGCGAAAGCGTACTATCGTTTTTTATTCATAAACTCTATGTTCTCTTCATAATTTTTTCTAATACATTTGATTCCGCAGTAACTCTAAACATAATACCTTATATTTGTCTTGCTAAAACTTTTTATAGGTTTCATTTTTAAGAAAGCAGTTTCTTTCTCTAAATCAATGAAAATAATAGTTTTGGTTATCAACTCTGTATTTTGTACAAAAAAATAGAGCTTTTAGGAGATGTCTAAACACAAGTCAATGCAAGAAAAGTTGTTGTTTAATAGCACCAGACTAAAATGGACGCTAAAACGATTATGCCTAGAGCTTGTTGAAAATCATGGAGATTTTGAAGATACGCTCATGATAGGTTTACAACCTAGAGGTATTTACTTGGCTGAGCGCTTGAAGCAATTGATAAAACAAGAGCGATCAGTAGATATTCCTTTGGGTAAATTAGATATTACTTTCTATCGTGACGACTTCAGGAGAAGAGAAAAACCACTTGCGGCAAGTACCACAGATATTCCATTTCTAATAGAAAAAAAGCGTGTCATTCTAGTGGATGATGTATTTTATACGGGTCGCTCTGTAAGATCTGCACTGGACGCTTTGGGCGATTTTGGCAGAGCTGAGCAAATCGAATTTTTAGCCCTTATCGAAAGAAAATATTCTAGAGAACTTCCCATAGCACTCGATTATGTTGGAGTGCAAGTAAATACTGTGGATCATCAGAAGGTCAATGTGCGATTCAAAGAGCAAGGACATCCAGAAGACCAAATTGTCATCATCCAAAACGAATAGAAGTAAACCATGTCAGATAGCTTAAGCGTAAATCACTTATTAGGCATTAAAGATCTCAGTAAGCAAGATATTGACCTTATCTTTACTACTGCAGACAATTTTAAGGATGTACTCAATCGGCCGATTAAAAAAGTACCTTCCCTGCGAGATATTACCATTGCTAATGTATTTTTTGAAAACTCTACCCGCACCCGACTTTCTTTTGAGTTGGCAGAAAAGCGTTTATCTGCCGATGTAGTCAATTTTTCTGCAGGATCTAGCTCCGTAAAAAAAGGGGAGACTTTACTCGATACGGTCAACAATATTTTGGCCATGAAAGTAGATATGGTCGTGATGCGGCATGCATCTGTTGGAGCACCTCACTTTTTATGCCGTCACATTAAGGCCAATGTAGTCAATGCGGGTGACGGCACTCACGAGCACCCTACACAAGCGCTGCTGGACACCTTCTCACTCTACCGTAAGTTTGGAAGCCTTGAAGGCAAAAAGGTAGTCATTGTGGGGGATATTTTGCATTCGAGAGTGGCGCTATCCAATGTGTTTGCGCTTCAGAAACTTGGAGCTGAAGTGATGGTATGTGGACCTTCTACCCTCATCCCTAAGCACATTCATGAGTTGGGAGTAAAAGTAAGTCACAATATCGATCAAGCTTTAGCTTGGTGTGATGTGGCCAATATCTTGCGCATACAGCTGGAACGTCAAAAAATGAGCTATTTTCCATCATTGAGAGAGTATGCCATGTTTTTTGGTGTCAACAAAGAAAGGCTCGACCGTCTCAATAAAGAAATTACCATCATGCATCCCGGCCCTATCAATCGTGGGGTAGAAATCAATAGTGACGTGGCCGATTCCGAGCACAGCATTATACTAGAACAAGTAGAAAATGGTGTGGCAGTAAGAATGGCCGTATTGTATCTGTTGGCATCCAAGGTGAAGCATTAAGTATAAAGCTACCTAGCTTACTTTATCTAAGTATCAACTTTTCAATACATGGAACTTAATTTAATCCACTAATAATTCTTTAATAACCTCTTTACAGCCTGTAATTTCTTTATTTGATAGATCTCCCAATATCCTTATTACGCGCAATCGATCGATTGTTCTAATTTGATCCATAACTATCCAACCTTCCTGTTGATCATGTTTCACCTTGATTCTAGTGGGATAAGGATGGGACTTGGTCGTCATGGGTGCAATAATGACCGTCTTTAATTGATTATTTAATTCATTAGGTGATAGAACAACACAGGGTCTAGTCTTTTTTATTTCACTACCTATTGTAGGATCAAGATTGACAAGTATGATGTGATATTGTTTTAACTCCATTCGTCTAATTGCTCATCCTCAAAGATATCATCAATATATAATTTATCGTCCCCCCTTTCATTCATTTTTTGAAATGCTGTTTCCCATCCTTTCCTTGGTTCCTTTACAGGCCTTAAGACGATGCTGTCATCCATTAAATCGATCTCTACTTCATTTTTAATCTGATACTTATCAATAATCGCTTTACTTAAACGAAGGCCTTTAGAGTTTCCAATTTTTATGATCGATGCTTTCATAATAATCAAGGTTTGTATATACAAAGTTATTACATTAACCGCTTATTTTGATACTTGGTTTCATTTAATTTTAAATACCAAAAAAATCTTTCAAATAGTTTAAGGTCATTGTTTTGTTTTAGACTTCAATAAACATCCACCCACGATTCACCACCAAAACTCAATTATGCAGCACTGCTGTAAATGTATTAGCTTTGCAGCCTGCATTCAATTATTTTCAAAACTTACTAAAAAGCATTTACCCTATAGTATTATGAAAAAACTTCTGTTCTGTTTTTTATTTTTAACATTTGCCTTGAGTACACAGGCTCAGGAAGCCTCTTGGATGCGCTACTCGGCTATTTCACCCGATGGTAGCACCATTGCTTTCACCTATAAGGGTGACTTGTTCACCGTAGCCAGTGGTGGTGGTGATGCACATCAGCTTACTTTCCATGAGGCCCACGACTACATGCCCGTATGGAGTCCCGATGGCAAGCAAATCGCCTTCGCTTCCGATCGATACGGCAATTTCGATCTATTCATCATGGCTGCCCAAGGAGGAGCTGCGACTCGACTCACCTATCATTCCAACGATGAGAGTCCTTTTGCATTTACGCCCGATGGCAAGCATGTTGTTTTTGGTGCCAGCAGGCTAGATATCGCCTCACATCGACAATATCCCACAGGATCCCAACCCGAACTTTACCAAGTGCCTACTACAGGCGGACGGGTGAGCCAGCTCTTGACTATTCCTGCCGAACAAGTAAGCTTCAGCAGCGACGGCAAGCGCATGCTCTATCATGACAAAAAGGGAGGCGAAAATGAATGGCGAAAGTATCACACCTCAGCGATTACTCGTGATATTTGGCTGTATGATGCAGAAAATAATACACACCAACAACTTACCACTACCGGTGCAGAAACGCGTATGCCTGTTTTTGCGAGGGATGAGGATAGTTTTTATTACCTGAGCGAAGAATCGGGCAACTTTAATGTACACAAAGCGAGCCTTGAAAATGTAGCGGCTAGCACTCAGCTCACCAAGTTTGAATTGCACCCTGTCCGTTTCTTGTCTGTGGCCAATAATGGCCTGATCAGCTTTGGCTACGACGGTCAGCTTTACACCATGAGAGAGGGCGAGGAGCCTCAAAGGGTAAACGTCACCATCCGAACACAGTCTGCACAAAACCCCGATGAGCGTGCTTCCATCAATGGTCAGGTGCGGGAAATGAGTATTTCCCCCGACGGAAAAGAAGTGGCCTTCATTTCGCGTGGTGAAGTATTTGTCACCTCAACTGATGGTAAGCTGACCAAGCGAATCACCAGCACGCCGGAGCAGGAAAAGTTTGTCACCTTCGGCCCTGAGGGCAAGTCGATTGTATACGCCCGAGAAAGAGATGGAAAATGGGGTATCTATCAAAGCAAGCGCAAGCGAGAGGAGGAAAAATTCTTTTTTGCTTCTACATTGATTGAGGAGGAGGAGCTTTTGGTGAATGAAAATGAAAATTACCTACCACAGTTTTCACCCGACGGCAAGAAAATGGCTTGGATCGAAAACCGTAGAGAGCTGAAAGTGATGGACTTGGAGAGCAAAGAATCGGTGAGCTTACTCACTTCCAAAGAGCTATTTCACATGCGCGATGGCGATCAGTACTTCACTTGGAGTCCTGATAGCAAATGGCTGCTTGCTGTTTACCGCCCTACCATGTCCAATGGAGAAGTAGTGCTCCTCGATGCCAGTGGAAAGAAAGAAATGAAGAACCTGACCTTGAGTGGTTATAGTGATTTTGCACCCAAGTGGGTAAATGAAGGCAAACAGATGCTTTGGTTTAGCAATCGCGACGGCTTAAAATCTTTTGCCACGAGTGGTGGTTCGCAGTCGGATGTTTACACCCTCTTTTTCGACCGTGAGGAGTGGGAGAAATTTCAACTCGATGAGGAGGAGTTCAAGCTTTACAAGGAAATGAAAGAAGCCGAGGAGAAGAACAAGAAAGAAGAAGACGATAAAAAGAAAAAGAAGAAAAAAGATAAGGAGAAGGAAGAAGATAAAGACCTGAAATTTGATTGGGATGGATGGGAAGATCGCAAGTCAAGGCTCACGATTCACTCTTCTTCTTTGACTGATGCGGTATTGAGTAAAGATGGCGAAAAGCTGTACTATCTCGCCCGTTTTGAAAAAGGACTGAACCTATGGAGCACAGAGTTGCGCACTAAAAAGACCAAAATGGAGATTAAGCTCGATGCTCGCTCAGGAAGTTTGATGTGGGATGAGGAAATGAAAAACCTCTTCTTATTGAGCGACGGATCTATCAGCAAAATCGACTTGGGTAAGTCACAGAAGGAGGCCGTGCCGATTTCATCTGAAATGGAAGTAGATCGTGATGCTGAGCGTGCCCACCTCTTTGAGCATGTATGGATACGCAATAAGGGAATTTTCTACACCCCCGACATGCATGGTGCCGATTGGGACCTATTGAAAACAGAGTATGAGAAGTATCTTCCGCATATCGGAAATAGCTACGAGTTTGCAGAATTGCTTTCAGAGCTTTTAGGTGAGTTGAATGTATCGCATGCGGGAGCTCGATTCAATCGCAGTATCGATAAGCCTGATGCAACTGCCGCCTTGGGTATTTTCTTTGATTACGACTATGATGGCGATGGAGTAAAGATTACAGAAATTATTTCAGGAGGGCCGCTCGATCGCAGTGGACTGGATATCAAAGCGGGTTCGATCATTCGTTCGATTGATGGTGTTAATATTAGCAAAGACCATGATTGGGTGAAGCTGCTGAATCGCAAGGCCGGCAATTTAGTAGCACTTGGCTATCTCAACGATGGCGACAAAGAGGAGCGCTTGATCACCGTGAAGCCTATCAGCTTAGGAGAAGAAAGCCGCCTGCTCTACAGAAGGTGGGTACGTAAAAATCGTGATGAGGTAGAGGAAAAAAGCGGAGGCAAATTGGGTTATGTACACATCCCCGGCATGAGCGATGGCCCTTACCGCAGCACTTATGAGGAGATGATGGGGCGCTTTCATGATAAGGATGCTGTGATAGTAGATACTCGATTCAATGGTGGTGGTGACTTGGTTGCCGACTTAGCGATGTTCTTCACTGGTGAAAAGTTTTTGACTTATGCCACTGAAGAGCGAGAAGTAGGCTACGAACCTACCTTCCGATGGACGAAGCCAACCTTGGCCATGTTCAATGAAGCCAACTATAGCGATGGTCATTGTTTTGCTTGTGGCTATACCGACTTGAAAATTGGTAAAACCTTGGGGATGCCTGTTCCGGGAACCTGCTCTTTTGCAGGATGGGAAGCTTTATCTGATGGTACACGATGGGGTAGTGTGCCAATAAGTGCTAAAAACAAGGCGGGAGAATGGCTAGAAAACAATCAAACCGAACCCGAGATAAAGGTGAAAAACATGCCTGGTAAAATTGATAAAGGTATAGATGAGCAGCTCGAGCGAGCGGTAGAAGAACTGCTGAAAGAGGTGGAGTAATTGATTAAATAAAAAAGGGTCTTTTGACCCTTTTTTATGATTAGATGCTATTATAAACGCTATAATTTGAAATGGTGTCTTTCGTATAATGTTGGATAATATTGAGAAAATCGTTACACATTGACTGTCCTTATATTAGGTGATAAGTAATTTGATCAAAATATGGAACAGGATATTAGATAGGAGCAGAGTTTTGCAAACTTTTTGAAAGCACTTCATAAGCTTTCTCAAGCTGTTGAATACATTAAAGATAATTTAAATAAAGAAGGAAAGGCCTCAGAGGAAAACAATCTTGGCGATGTAAAGTCGGAAATAATCAAGGAAGGTCTTATACAACGATTTGAATATACCCACGAATTGGCTTGGAATGTAATGAAAGATTACGCCAGATATCAAGGTAATTCAAGAATTGAAGGAAGCAGAGACGCAACAAGGGAAGCCTTTCAATAACAAATCATTTCTGACGGTAAACTTTGGATGGATATGAATGATAGCCTAAATAGAACTTCACATACCTACAATGAGGAAACTGCGAATGAGATTTATGTTAAAATAATGGATCATTAAAGGTTGTCAAGGATTATTTACTAAAGTCTTTCTAAAGATTGAACCAACACACAGAAGCTAAATAAATTTTTTAGTTCGTAGAAAAACGTTTGTTATAACCACTAAGTTTAAAAAAAATTCTTTTTTTAATCTAGCATTTTTTTGCAGATTACCTTAAAACATCTCTCATATTAAAAAAAAAACATAGAATTTTCAGTCTTCCTTGTGTTATAAAATTTAAATGTTGAATTGTGCTTAATATTTCTTTGAATTTTTCGTCGAACCGATTAATATTTTAATCTGTCGTTTAGCAAAGTGAAAATTTTTATATAATTTATTTGTCCTTTGTCCTATATATATTGCCGTCAATAATCGATTATTTTTTGACCGATGGCCAAGGTTTATTTATTTTAACACATAAAATTTATTATTATGAAATGGGTTACTTCGACACGTAGAGTAAAGCAAATATTTTTATCATCTATACTTTCGCTAGTCTTTACTTTTGGTATTATTGGTAATGTAAGTGCAAGACCAATGTTTGGTTCAGATTCAAACTGTGGAAATTGTACACTTGGTACAACTTATTGTATTGATTATGTCTATGTTTTATGGATAAAATTTGAAAATGGTGGCCATCATGAGCCTTGTTAAGGTTATCTTAGTTATGAAAGGGCATTTGCCCTTTCATTTTAAAAATTATATAAAATTTTTTATATCATTCTTTTTCTTTTTTTCAATATCTGGTGTTAAGGCGCAAGATGTACTCATATTTGATTCTATTAGTCAAAAACCTATAGCATATGCTCATATTTCCTTTATGAATACTGAAAAAGGCACTTACTCTGATGTTAACGGTAAATTTAATCTTTTAAATTACTCACCGGATGATAGCCTTCGAATTACGCATATCAATTTTGTAGATTCAATAATAGCCTGCTCTGATATCGAAAAGAATATTTATTTAAAACCGAATAGGCAAATACTAAATGAAGTTGAGGTTCGAGCAAAAAAACAACGCAAAACATATTCATTTTCAAAGCGGAAAAAATCGTATAATTATTTAAATATTCCATCTATAGAAATAGGGTTAACTTGGCGTAACGACACTAATGAAACCCAAAAAATATCTTCTCTTTCTTTTTCTGTGAAGGGCGGTATGGACTCTGCTGTGGTTTCATTAAATATTTATTCATTTTCAAAAGAAACGAATGTTCCCGAAAAATTAATTGATTCAAGAAAAACCGAAGTAAAAAGCGGCAGGCAGACAATGCAAATTGATTTAGATGAGCCAATGTCTATATTCTCAGGTGAGAAGTTATTTTTTAGTTTGGAATTAATTGGATATCTACAAAATGGCAATTTAAACTTCAAAAAATATGATAAACATAAAAATGCGCTTGGATACAAAATGCAAAAAGGAGTGGCTGATACATGGGTAAGAGTTAAAAATGTGAGTTATGAATGGATGCCAGCTTCCGCTTGGGGTGAGTCGTTTGCCAAGTATCACCCCCTTGTAAAGGTCACTTATGAATAATTAAAGTTTTAACCTAATTTGTTTTAAAATTTTCTTTTTCTCATCTGCAAATCCTATCCAATATGTAACTGTTAAACATGAAGCATAAGGAATTTCTGATTTGGATATCAATAGGTAGTGTGAAACCATATATCAATAGTTATCACGAATAAATGATTATGTAAGCAAATTGGTTGACCTTAGTTTGCTTTGCAGCTGTGAAACAAATCAAAAACAAACCT
>JAFIEW010000058.1 GCA_020832375.1 Cyclobacteriaceae bacterium | reverse complement strand
CAGCATGACTTAGCCCCGAAAGGGCGGAACAAAGTAACAAGCTGTGTCTTTTCAGCGCGTATATCTATTGATGTAGTTATGCGGATAAGCATAATTAAGATTTATGATTTTTATGTAACCATGGTTTTAATTTTTGCCGAGCCTACGAATATAGCTATAAACAACTAAATCCAGAATGAACCACTACTAATTAAACCTTGTGATTGCTACGAAACTCAAAGATCTAATGCTCCAGCCACTAAGCTTAAATTTGCAATCCGTACACCCTTACCATTTTCAGTTTTTAAAATACAAGGTCTTTGTTTACGAATAGTCTAATATTTTTAACTCTTTACTTCTATCACGAATAATTCCACAAAATAGCAGAAGTATACTCTATCCCTGAGTTCTTCTCTTCTTTCGGCTTCTTCCTTTCCCTATTTTTGTCCATCAATTCCTTCGCACGACATGTCTTGATCGTAACCTTAAAAGGTAATTCTAAATAGAGTTAGTTCCAATATAAAATATAATTTTGCAATAGCTTAAGCAGCCACTACAGACTTTTTTAGGATAGTTTTCGATACTTTTTGAACGCATAAACCTGTAACACAAAAACTACCACTTACCATTTGAACCAAGTAAAGATTCTACACCCGAAGTCAAACAAATCAAAACAACTCTTTGGCCACTTTGTAAATCACATCACTCTTACCCATGCTGTAATAATGCATGCAAGGCGCACCAAATGCTATCAGCTCTTTGCTCTGCTGTATCGCCCATTCAATACCTACTTGCCGTGCAGCTTCATTGTCTTTACATTTAAGCAGCTCATTAGCAAGATCGGTAGGAATATCAATGCTGAAGACACGCGGTAGTACTGTCAGTTGCTTGAGCGTAGTAATGGGTTTCAAGCCCGGTATGATGGGAATATTAATCCCCATTTCCTTGCATTTATTAACAAAATCAAAATACTTCTGATTGTCAAAAAACATTTGGGTGACGATATATTCTGCCCCCATATCCACTTTCTTTTTGAGAATATTGAGGTCGAAATTCATGTTAGGCGCCTCATAATGCTTCTCGGGATAGCCAGCAACCCCGATACAAAAATTAGTAGCCGTTGCATTTTCTAAGTCTTCATCCAGATAAATTCCATTATTCATATTGACTACCTGCCCCAATAGATCAGTAGCATATTGATGTCCACCCGGGTCAGGTGTAAAAGTAGACTCACTTTTGATAGGATCACCCCGCAACACCAAGATATTGTGGATACCCAAAAAATCAAGGTCAATCAGTGCATTTTCGGTTTCTTCCTGCGTAAATCCACCACAGATCATGTGGGGTACTGTATCGACATCGTACTGATTTTTGATAGCCGCACAAATCCCTACTGTTCCCGGACGTTTTTTAATCGTTTTCTTTTCTAAAAGCCCGTTTTCACGCTTCTTATACACAAACTCCTCTCGATGATAAGTCACATCAATAAAAGGCGGATTAAACTCCATCAAAGGGTCAATATTGTCGAATAGCGTTCGAATGTTTTGCCCCTTGAGAGGAGGTAAGATCTCAAATGAGAAAAGCGGCTTTTTTGCCTCTGATATATGTTCTGTTACTTTCATGTTTTCTTCTGTGAACTGTGAGCAGTAAACTGTGAACTGTTCTCAGCTAACAGCTTACCGTTTACTGTTTAATAATTCAACTGACTTTGCAACCATTTTTCCATGTATGCTTCGGATTCTGACTTGCGCTTCGCCAAATCTTGTATTTGATCTTTACCTACTTTGCCTAAGCCAAAATATTTGCTTTCGGGATGTGAAAAATAATAACCGCAAATACTGGCAGCAGGCCATATCGCATAACTTTCAGTCAGCCTAGTGCCAATTTTATTTTCCGCATCAAGCAGTTCAAAAATCTTCGCCTTCTCAGTATGATCCGGACAGGCAGGGTAGCCCGGTGCCGGTCTTATACCTGCATATTTTTCTCGGATCAAAGATTCGGTATCTAAGCTTTCCTCAGGCGAATAGCCCCAGTCTTCCTTGCGCACTCGCTCGTGCAAATACTCTGCAAAAGCCTCTGCCAATCGATCCGCCAATGCCTCTGCCATGATCATATTGTAATCATCACCTTGCTCACGATACCGTTTGATCAGCTCAGGAAGTCCCTCCCCTGCCGTCACCACAAAAAAGCCCAAATGGTCTTGTTTACCCGAATCCACAGGTGCTATGTAGTCAGCCAAACTGATATTGGGTATTCCTTTGGCCTTTTTTCCTTGCTGCCGCATAAAGTGAAAGAGGTACTGATCACCACTAGGACTCGCCACGGCCACATCATCGGCACCTACCTTTTCGGCAGGTAAAACGGCATAGGCAGCATGAGCACGAAGTGAACCCTCAGCGATAATCAAGTCAAGCAATTCATTGGCCTCCGTAAAAACCTTTTTCGCTTCACTACCCACCACCGGATTTTCAAAAATCAGCGGATACTTCCCTTTAAGCTGCCATGTCTGGAAAAATGGTGTCCAGTCGATGTATTTCCGCAATATCGACAGATCAAAATCATGCAGGTATTGGATTTCGTTGTTCGTGGGATGAGGGGGTGAGTAAGCATCCCAATCCAAAGTAAGCGCATTGGCGATCGCACCTGCATAGCTCAAATACTCCTTGCGGTCTTGTCTGCCTTCGTGCGCAAGCTTAATGCGAGCATAGTCCTCCTCCAGCTCGCTTACAAATTTATTTTTATCTGTTTTACTAAGTAGGGATGAGCTTACCGGTACAGACCTTCCGGCATCGAGTACATGCACCACCGGCTGAGAATAAACCGGATCGATCTTCACCGCAGTATGCAGCCGAGAGGTAGTTGCGCCACCTATCAACAAAGGTATCTTTAACTGTAGCCGCTCCATCTCTTCCGCCACATGAATCATCTCATCCAAACTCGGTGTAATCAAGCCCGAGAGTCCAATAATATCCACCTGCTCCTCAATGGCAGTTTGAATGATTTTCTCAGCCGAAACCATGACACCCAAGTCGATGATATCATAATTATTACAGGCAAGTACTACCCCCACAATGTTCTTTCCAATATCATGGACATCTCCCTTTACTGTGGCAAGTAAAATCTTACCTTTGGCTGATTTATCTTTGTTTTTAGCTTTTTGTGCTTCCAAATAAGGCAATAACCAAGCTACGGACTTCTTCATGACACGAGCGCTCTTCACTACTTGCGGCAAAAACATCTTCCCCTCACCAAAGAGGTCGCCCACAATGTTCATCCCATCCATTAGTGGCCCTTCAATCACCCGCAGTGGATCACCAATCTTTTCGTATGCCTCAGCCGTGTCAGCTTCAATATGGTCGAGAATTCCTTTTCTCAAAGAATAAGCCAGTCGCTCCTCCACCTCTGCATCACGCCATTCATCCTTTTTCTCATCCTTTTTATCTTTGTCTTTGAGTGAAGCAGCAAAATCGATCAATCGCTCGGTAGCATCATCTCTTCGATTCCATAGTACATCCTCTACCCTTTCGAGTAGCTCTTTAGGGATCTCCTCGTAGACTTCAATCATCCCTGCATTCACAATTCCCATATCCATACCAGCCTGAATAGCCCGATACAAAAAAGCAGAATGCATGGCCTCACGTACTTGATTGTTCCCTCTAAAACTAAAAGATATATTACTCACACCTCCGCTTACCAAGCATCCAGGCAAGTTTTTCTTAATCCATTCAGTGGCTTGTATAAAATCATTGGCGTAATTACTATGCTCCTCTATTCCTGTGCCCACAGTCAATATATTGGGATCAAAGATGATACCTTCAGGTCGGAAATTGATCTTATCAACCAATAGGCGATAGGCGCGCTCGCAAACTTCGATCTTTCGTTCGAATGTATCTGCTTGGCCACGTTCATCAAATGCCATTACCACTACCGCTGCACCATAAGAACGCACTAACATTGCTTTTTCCAAAAAGTCTTCCTCCCCTTCTTTAAGAGATATACTATTGGCAATGCTCTTACCTTGCAAACATTTTAGCCCCGCTTCAATCACTTCCCATTTAGAAGAGTCTACCATCACGGGAATGCGCATAATATCCGGCTCGGCAGACATCAGGTTAAGAAAACGCTGCATCACCGCTACCGAATCGAGCATCCCTTCATCCAAGTTGACATCAATAATTTGCGCACCATTTTCTACTTGCTGACGCGCCACCTCAATGGCCTCCTCATACTTTTCTTCCTTGATGAGACGAGCAAACATTCGACTGCCCGTCACATTGGTGCGCTCACCCACATTGATGAAGTTGCTTTCAGGAAACACTTGCAACGGCTCTAATCCTGAAAATTTTGGGTTGGGATTAACAGGACGAGCTTGCCGTGCAGGATATTTTTGAGTGACAGCGGCGATTGCTGCAATGTGGTCAGGTGTAGACCCACAGCATCCTCCTAAAATATTCACCCATCCCTTTTCACAGTACTCTTCAACAAGAGCTGCCATTTCTTGGGCTTGCTGATCGTATTCGCCAAAGGCATTAGGAAGGCCCGCATTAGGATGTGCAGAAGTCAAAAAAGGTGACTTCTCACTTAGTGTCTGTACATAAGGTCGTAAATTTTCCGCTCCCAAGGCACAGTTAAAACCTACGCTCAGCAAGTTCATATGACTTACTGAGTAAAGAAATGCCTCTGCCGTTTGTCCGGAAAGGGTTCTGCCTGAAGCATCGGTGATAGTCCCTGATACCATAATGGGGATATCATATCCCAACTCCTGCTGCACTTGCTCAATGGCTTTGAGTGCCGCCTTAGCATTGAGTGTGTCAAATACGGTTTCTACCATGAGCACATCCGCACCACCGGCAATGAGGGCACGAGCCTGCTCGGCGTAGGCAGTTTGCAGCTGATCGAAAGTGATGGCACGATAGCCTGGGTCATTGACATCAGGTGAAAGGGAAGCCGTGCGGTTAGTAGGCCCCATACTCCCTACCACATAGCGCGGCTTGCTAGGGTCTTTTTGGGTAAATTCATCGGCAGCCTTTTTGGCAAGACGAGCGGACTCAAAGTTAATATCGTAAACCAAATGCTCTAAGGCATAATCTGCTTGGGCAATCGTAGTGCTACTAAAAGTATTCGTTTCTATTAGATCAGCTCCAGCGGCAAGGTAATCGCAGTGGATTTGGTAGATTAGCTCAGGCCGAGTAAGGGAAAGCAGGTCATTATTACCTTTTAGATCGATGGGGTGATCAGCAAGAGCGTCATTGCGAAAGTCCGCTTCTTGAAGCCGATGCTTTTGAATCATCGTACCCATAGCTCCATCCAAGACTAAAATTCTGCTTTGTAAAAGGGTGTTTATGTGGGGTTTATTTATCATATCCGGATTCTTATATTATTTATCCGGAAAGACAGCAAGAAGAGCTGAGAAGTCTTTTCCTTATCTTCGTCTGCGAATGCAAACCGGGAGTTAGCACCAAGTTAAGTCAAGGTTGCTAAGACATCAAAGGGCCCGTCCCTCCGTCTTTCTGGATAAGTATGTGCAAATATACGGTCTTTGTTTGAACTATCAAACTATTCTCATTCTAGATGATAAAAGTAATATTTCAAAACTTAGAAATAGCGGATTATCTTGGACGAATGTTTTAGATAAAAATAAAGGTGCGTTTGTGTTTTTATAATAAAACAGGATGCTCGTAGAGATTAAATCCCTTTTATTGATTGAATTGATTCATGGTATGTATAGGTCCTATTGTACCAAATGATAATGCCATTTGAGAAGCACGCTCCAGCAAGCTCTCACCCAGTTCCTTTTGTTCATTAAGGTCAAAGTCGCTTAAAACATAATCGGCCTGCATACCCGAATGAAAATCATTCCCTACACCGAATTTCAACCTGCAATATTTGGCGGTTTGCAGCGTAGCCTCTATACTTTTGAGACCATTGTGCCCTCCAGCCGATCCTTTCACTCTCAGTCTTAACCTACCGAAGTCAAGTGCTATATCGTCGGTAATGACCAATAAATTTTCAACAGAAATCTTAAGTTGTTGTAGATGATAGTTGACCGATTTTCCACTAAGATTCATGTAAGTGTTGGGCTTTAACAAATAAAATAGTCTACCCTTATACTTGAAATTAGCAATTGAACCGAGCTTGTCTTCAGAAAACTGAACTTTTTGACTTTGTGCTAGATGATCTACCACCATGAACCCAATATTATGGCGCGTATCTACATACTTAGCACCAGGGTTTCCTAGTCCTACAATTAAATATTTCATAATCATATTGAGTTTATGTTGAACGATAAGAAGTGCTTAAACACAAAAAAGCTGTTATCGTGAAATAACAGCTTTTTAAATGTTAAAGTGAGCTGATATTAAGCGTCAGCATCTCCGTCTTCATTCTTCTTACCTTTAAGCGCACGTGGTATTTCGATCGTAACGATAGAAACCATTGGGCTGTTAAGTATTTCATAATTTTCAGTAGAAAGTGCTTTTACTTTCATTGATTTACCAAGCGCAAGCGGTGTAATATCTACCTCAATAAATTCAGGCATATTAGCTGGTAAAGCTTTCACGCGTAGCGTTTTAGCCTTCTGAGCCAAACGACCACCCTCTACTACACCTGGAGAAGTACCCACTATTTTCAAAGGAATATCCATTTTGATTTCTTTATCATCTTGGATTTCAAGAAAGTCAGCGTGTAAGATAATTTCACTTACTGGGTGAAATTGAATATCTTGAAGAATTGCTTTTTTTATTTCGCCTTCTATGTTTAATGTAACAAAGTGTGCGTCTTTGGTATAAACTAAGTCTCTAAACAAAATCATTGGAGATCGGAAATGCGTTTGGCCACCATTACCATATACTACACATGGTACTTCACCGTTTAGTCTAATCTTTTTAGACTCTGCCTTTCCGAGATTTGCTCTTTTATACCCTATAATCTCTAAAGTTTTCATTGAAATGAATTTAAATTGTTAAAATATGATTGTATATTAAATGAACAACCCACTAATGGATTGATTAGAATGAACGTTTTTAATAGCCTGAGAAAATAAATCAGCTACTGAAAGTTGCTTAATTTTACTACTTTCCTTTTTAAGAGGGATGGTGTCAGTAACTACCAGCTCTTCTAGAACGGAATTTTCAATATTTTCATAAGCCTTACCAGATAATACAGGATGCGTAATTATACCTCTTACCGATCGAGCACCTTTTTCTAAAAGCTTTTCTGCGGCGCGACAAATAGTACCAGCAGTATCTACTAAATCATCTACCAAAACTACATCTGCTCCCTCAACATTTCCTATCACTTGCATGGAAGCAATCTCATTGGCTCGTTTCCTATGCTTATCGCATACCACCATATCCACAGCAAAATGTTTGGCATAACTTCTCGCTCTTCCTACCCCACCAACGTCTGGAGCTGCAAAAACTAAGTTTTCTAAACCCAAAGACTTTAAGTAAGGCACAAAAATAGCAGACCCGTTAAGATGGTCGACTGGGAAGTCAAAAAATCCCTGAATTTGACCAGCATGTAAATCGCATGTCATTAAACGATCTGCACCTGAAGCACTCAAAAGGTTAGCAACTAGTTTTGCTGCAATTGCAACCCTAGGCTTGTCTTTTCTGTCTTGGCGCGCATAACCGAAATAAGGCACAACAGCTGTTACCGTGTTGGCACTAGCTCTTTTGGCAGCATCAACCATCAATAGAAGCTCCATGATGTTGTCAGCTGATGGAATGGTAGATTGGATTAGAAAAACATCTGCCCCACGCACGCTTTCTTCATAGTAAGTGGATATTTCGCCATCACTAAATTTAGTAGTGGTTAGCTCACCAAGGGGCTGACCATAAGATTCGGAGATTTTTTTTGCTAAAGTTTTGGAGGCTGTACCGGTGAAGAGCTTAACAGAATTCATAGAAAGTTATGTTATGGCCATAAACAAATAAATCCCGAATTCGGGATTTTTTGTTGTCCGACTAGGGCTCGAACCTAGACTCTTCTGGACCAAAACCAGACGTGTTGCCAGTTACACCATCGGACAATTTTTTATAGTATCTTTCGTTATTCCGTTAACGTGATGCAAAGGTAATATGAGTTTTTAAAAATGCAAAACTAGCACCCAAAAAAAATCAACTTTTTTTTACACGTGAAGATCAAAATACCTTACTATTTCTATGTTAATACCTAAAACTAGCTAAATATCAGGATGTTTCCTAAAGATGATAGAACTTGAGCCTAATACATTTAATTCTATACCTATCAATAAAAACCTCTTATTCCCCTCAATGTACTACTTGGTATTATCCAGTATCCATCCTACAAAAAGAAAATGCATGGCAATTTCAGCTTAAATGAATTTTCATTTAACGGGTGACTTTAAAAAGCTTTTACAATTGAGTCAACATGCGACCTTTTGTTCAGGAATATAGAAAACCGCTCTAGGTTCAATTATTACATCTACTGTATGTTCCTACTTTTACAGCATTAAATCAATAAGATTTAGTCTATTGCTTACGCACATCATTATAGATTTGAATGAAGTTATATTTTAAGTAATGTTATTTAAGGTCTAGGCATTTTTCAATAAAAAAACCGACACAAATATAATTAGTGTCGGTTTTTTAGGACTAGACAAAGATTAAAGAATTGTTTATCGTCGAATGATTCTTTTTTGTATGCTCGAGCCATTCGCTACATCATGAACCTCTATAAGATAAAGTCCAGGTTTACCTTCCCAATCGACCTTCAAATATTGTTTGTAGGCAAAACTGCTTTCCTGCAAGGTTCTACCACTCAAGTCTCTGATCATTACTTTAACTTCCTGAGCTTCATAATTCAAATTGATAGTAATGGCTCCATTGCTCGGATTAGGATAAATAAGTGCATTTGTCATCTCGATGGTAGCAATCGAAGTTATCAATTCTTCATCTTCTTCATCATCGCCAGCTTGATCATCTGAATCTTCACCTCCAGAGTCATCGTCGCCGCTGTCACCCGAATCACCATCGCCATTGTCGCCTGAGTCATCGTTGCCATTATCTTCATTATTGAGCGTCACTTCGACACAGTGGCTCGTATCACTACAGCTACCTTGAGGAATAATGACTGCATAGGTACCACTAGTAGCTGGATTAAAGCTAAAATTAGTCTCTCCGCTGATTGGATTATTATTATTCTCACAATCGATCCATTGATAGCTGGCACCACTTAACTGATTAGCAACCAACTTCTCCCCGACCAGTTGAACTGTAGCTTCAAGTTCAAAAGGATCTAATTCAAAATTGATCGGTTCGGTACTACATTCATCATTGGTCAAGACGAAATTAGAGTAATTTTCAGAGAGGAGACTGATATTAAATCTACCCTCACTTACGAATATAGGAGAAAAACCTTGATCATCAGTTACGATTTCATATACGCCATCTGTTAAATTTTGTACAGAAAACTCAAGCTGTGCCAGTCCTTCACATTCTTCTGGATCGACAATACTTAAAATTTGCAAGGTTGGCGCTGGTGGTCCATTCACTACAATAGTAGGTCTAACACTGTTGGTACATCCACCAGCTACCTCTATCCAAATTTCCTCTAGCACCGTTCCCGACAAGAGTAAACTCGCCTGTCCATCAATCACTAACAACCCACTCATATTACCATCTTTGAAATTAAGCAGGTAGTTACCATCAGGTACGTTTTGAAAACCGAGCAGAACCTCACCTAATTCACCGCATGCCTCCGGGTGATTAACTTCTAGAAGGGTGATGACAGGATTATTGGCTGCCTCAATGGTTGCAGAAGGTCTTGACGGATTACTACAACCATTAGGCAGAACAATATGCAACTCAGTGTACACTCCTTGATCTAGCGAAACGATCCCAGTGCCATTATTAATTGCTAATGTACTCATCCCCCCCTGATAAATCAGGTCATATGTGCCATCAGCAACATTCACTGTGTTGAATTGTATTTCACCCTGATCTCCACAAGCGTCAGGAGAGATAATTGTATTTATTATTAGTTCAATAGGTTCTAGTGGCTCTAAAGTAACCGACGGTAAAATACTATTCGTACATCCTCCTGCAACTTCAATCGATAAGTTGAAATACTCGCCTATAGGCAAGGAAGCACTTCCTGATCCTGCGGTAATTTGCATACTAAAGGAACCATTATCATGAGTTATATCATAAGTGCCATCAGGAACATTTTGAAAGCCTAACGTAATTATTCCCATATCACCACAAATTTGAGGCTGCGCCACCTCTTCTATGGTGACGATGGGATCAAAGTCTCCTGCTATGCTCGCAGAAGGCCTAAAAGGGTTAGTACACCCATTTGATAGTGTAATATGAAACTCTTCATAATTGCCTTCTGGCAATTCTATTGATCCATTGCCTGAGTTGAGGACTAATGTACTCATCCCTCCCAAATAATGAAGAGCGTAGGTACCATCGGGAACGAAGAGTGTCGTGAAATTTATGGTTCCAAGACCATTACAGGTAGTGGGAGCTATTACCTGGCTGATATTAAGCACTATTGGTTCTAATGGCTCTAGATTAATCGACGGTCGAATACTATTTGTACATCCTCCTGCAACCTCAAGAGACAAATTGAGATACTCACCTACAGGCAAGGAAGCACTTCCTGATCCTGCGGTAATTTGCAAACTGAAAGAGCCATTGTCATGAGATACATTATAGGTCCCGTCAGGAACATTGGTTGTGCCAAAATTAACTATTCCAAGGTCGCTACAAGTATTTGGTTGATTAAACGAGTCCACAAACAACTCTACGTCTGATATGTCCTCAATGATGACCCAGGGCCTTACATCATTGGTGCAGCCAGTAGGTAGTTGAAGGGTCAAATCACCGTAAGTACCAGGAGCTAGTGATACATTAGCTTCTCCCCCACTGACATTGACTTCAAAACTTCCATTGTTATGCAAAAGGGTATAAAGGCCGTCGGGAATGAATTCAAAACTCAATGCAAGCTCTCCACTCTCACCACAAGCGGTAGGCTGATTAATCTGATCAACATTAATAACAGGCGCAGGCACAGAGTTAACTTGGAGGCTTGGTTTTACACTATTGATGCAGCCTTCAACCCAGACAGAAAGCTCATTATAATTTCCTGAAGGCAATTCAACCACAGCGGAACCATTGACAAAATCAGCTATAAATTCAGATGTATTATGACTCACCACTATTTGTCCGCTAAATGGGCGATTGATCTGTAAATTCACTACTCCCAATGCTCCACAAATGGAGGGTTGATCGATGTCTATAACTTCCAAAGTAAGTGGAGCAATATCAGGGACATTGATAGTGATTAAATCATTCGTAGCACAAGCAAGGTTGGTATCTTGAATTCTTAGGTCATGATCCCCAACCGGAACACCTATGCTCGCTACTCCGGACACTACAGATACATCTACTATTCCGATGCTATTTGGAAAATTGAGTCTAAGGGTTCCATCTGGAACATTCTCGAAATTCAGCGTAAGTAAGCCGAATGCATTACAAGAAGTAGGTGCTGATGTAGTAGTCGAGCTGATCAATGCAATCGGATTTACTTGCACCTCAACTGCCACCCGTTCATTTACACATCCGCCACCGGTACTGGCTAAATAATAAGTACCATTCTCTAGCATTTGAGTTGAGCTTAAAGGAACCTCAGCGGTAAGACTTGCGAACCACTCTAAATTTTCACCTGAGGCAGTTAGCTGACTTACGGTGGCACCCTCACAGAAAAACTGAGGGGAGGCTACAATTGGAGGGATGGGATCAGTAAGCACCACCTGAACAGTAGTTCCATCCTCACTTTCGCACCCATTGATGACTTTTCTTGCAAGATATTGTGTGTTATTTACTAATAAGTCTGTACTACTTACCGCTAACATAGTAGGTAAAATATACCAGTTTAGCACGTCATTAGGATCTGTGACTATATCTGCCACTGTAGGACTGCTTGTCGCACAGAAGGATTGATTTTCGGTAATCAAAGGAGCATCAACAAGCACCTGATTTAAGGAGAAAGAAGCGAGTGTAAGGGTACAATCGAAGAAGCAAATACGACTACCGCTCACATCAACAACATTCGAGCTGAATTGCAGTAAACTTAGGCCTGCAATTGGATCTTGATAAGGATTACTACCTGAGAAGTTGGTTGTAAAAACTAAACCATCAGGTCTTTCCTTAAAGCAAGTTCCATTTAATGATGCCACTTGCTCAGACGTGAAAGCATCATCCCACACTCTTAAAAAATCATACTGAAATGTACTGCTATGAAGACGGTCTAGTTGTCTGGTTACGGCGGTATTAATACTAAATGGAGACTCAAGATTACGTTGAGTAAAGTCATTGCCAGATATCAGCTCATTACCGTTTTGATATAAGGCCCAGTTGTTTGATCCATCGTTTAAGGTTTTATCAAAAGTTAGGCTTACTTGGTGCCACTGTCCTGGAAATATAATACTTGAAGAAGTATATACCTGTTGAGAGCCATCTGGTCTATAAATAATTGTTGCTAAACGTGCATTTATCAAATAGATAGCATATGCATCATGCTTACCAGCAATGAAATAAGTAGCATTTAATAGATTCGTGCCATGCGGAATTTGTACCATCACTTCCAGCGTTCCTTTTTCAAGTGCAAATGGTGAAGTTTCAGGAGGCCAAGTAGACTCAACTAAATGAGCGTCTATCAAATGCTTGGCCCCAATCACATTAGGATCAGGAATATTTTCAGCCAATACCTTGACAGTTTGAGCAGAAGAAATGACCGGAGTAGTAAGCGTAAGAGTAGAACCATTACCTAGAGCCTCGGGACCGAGTGGTTGATCGTTCTGATCCGTCAGATAGTAACGGACACCTAATTGGCTATCTGGTATAGTAATATTACTTGTTTCACCAAAACAAATATCTTCCGAGTCTATCGATATAGCTATCGACTCAATACCACCACTAGTATTAACGACTACCTCTGCACGACTAGGAGAAACACAATCATCAATTTGCTCAGCTGCATAATAAGTGCCACTTACGATGAAATCGGTAGGATCTAATGGTGTGGTAGATGTTGCATCATCAAACCAGATGATGTCACCACCTTTTCTGGCAAATGCAACTAAATCAGAAATCCTGAAGCCATCACCACAAAACTCTTGTATAGGATTGCTTACAGGTGCATTGGATAGCAGCCTTACGCTTACTTCTAAGGCCTCAGACTCGCATTTACTATTGGATTGGGTAATGTAGTAGACAGCATCGTCTTCAATTAATTCCGATGGCTGAAGCAATTCTGTCAAACTAGCATCCGCATAATATTTCAGCGAAGTACCAATAATATCTAGGTCTGCTAGGGTTGGATTTAGGATACAAAAAACCTGCTGATTAGCACCCTGTGGCTGATTTAATATTGGCAAAACGGGTATATTTAACTCAAGAGGAGATATATCTCCACAAAAGTCAGGTTGACAAACTTGAGTATTACCAATCACCGCAATCGCACGACTTGAGGAAACCCCATTGGTAGGTAAGTCTGTAATAAAAATACGATTGACTGATTCAAAAACCCCCTCATCAGCAATGTCATCAAAGTTGACTAAAAGCTTAAGTGCGCTGTTTTCCAATTGGATACAAGAAGTGGCGTTTTGCTCAATTTGGACGGCAGATTTTACGACATCCCAAACTCTTAATTCATCAATATGATGTTGATAATTTTGATTAAGAATTGCACCAGGGTTTGTACCAATAGTAAAAGGGCTCAGCGTAGCTGACTTAGAAAAATCATTTCTACTACCAACTAGATCACCGTTTTTATACAAGCGAGCCTGTCCTGAGCTTGCATCAAAAGTATAAGCTATGTGTATCCATTCATCAATTGGTAATACTTGGGTATCAGTAATTGTCTGACCATTTCCCCAGATAAATGAAGCCAACCTACCATTGTTGAGGAATAAAGCATAAGAACCAACTTTCCCCGCGATAAGTCGAAATCCACTAACAGGAAGATTACCTTTTAATTTGATCCATGCTTCAATTGTTCCTTGATTCAAATCGAGCTTTTGATCAATTTGGGAGTCGTCGATTTGGTAATAATTTTGATTGATCAATAAGGATTTATTGTTTGTAGTAATCACTTTTAAATTTTCCTTGAGGTCATCAGCGGCCAAAGAAAAAGATAATTGACTTCCAGTTGCCTCAACAGCAGGCTTAATCACATTTTCTTGATCGTCTTGAATAGAATAAAGAAATCCTGGAATCGTATTTTCCAAGGTAAAGTCTACTACTTCATCTTGACAATATTCAGTGTCAGTGTAAGTAACCAATAAGTCTGGCTCAGGAGTATCTAAAGTAACGCTGACTTCTTTAAGTGTAGACAAGCAGCCAGATTCAAGCTTGGCTATATAGTAAGTTCCTGTGGTTAATGGCGTATTATCATCCAAATGATGAATTGCATTTTCAGAATCATAAACCATATATTGTTCACCTACTTTACCAAAATCTTTTAAATCCTTTATAGTCGCTTGATCACAGAAAGATATGCTACTCCTGAAAATAGGTTCCTCTACCACGATCAAACTAGGAATGGTGACACCAAATTATCTATGCTTAAACATTTGTTGGACTCTCGGTTGGCTGCATAGTAGGTACTACCTGCAGTTATCGGAACATTTCCTTCTACCAAATTTGTGCGGTCGGAATCTTCAAACCATCTAATATTCTCACCATCTATGAGCGTATTTAAATCATGTAGCATTTGGAAATCGCTAGCACAGAGTGCTGATGGCATTTGGCCATCTTTAAAAACCGGATTGGAGGATACTCCATTTGTCGATAATTGTAGATTAATCGGTTCGGAAAAAACATATTCAGCAGAATTAGCTTGTAACTCTTTATATACTTTAATGTCGAGGGGCTGCTGGCTGTCATCGAAAATATAAGGCAGGTATAAATCATCACCATTTCCAAGGCGAGAAACAAGAAAATTACCGTTCACATTTAATCGGTAAAAGAAATCAGGGTCAGAATTAGGGACTATGAATAATGTGTTCTCTCCATCGCAGATAGAAACATCTAAAGTTTCTACTATTGGAATGGCAGTAAACAGCTCAACTGGTATTTCAAAACGTTGAGTATTCTGGCATACACCTGGTATAACATTTGATAAATAAACGATTTCATAGTCATCCTTATTGAAGGTGATGGTATTACCTGTACCGATAAGATTACCACCCGAAGGGGCATCATACAATTCAATATATCCGGCACTCGGAGTGACATTTAAAAATATAGGACTTGAAAGTGGGTTGAAACTATAAGTAAGGCGCTCGGGGACTGACAATGGTACAACGGGCACTTCAACGAGATAAGGTAAAGCACAATTTAATTGAACATCTCTTGTGAAAGCCGGGATACCATTCATCATTGTGGTAGTCATTTCCGAGAAAGAAAGCGCTTGACCAATATTTGAATCATTGACCAAGGTCGAACGATAGAAAACATTCGGGCCATTTCCCCAAATGCCGATATTACGAGCTAAAATGGGTGCTGTGCTTGGATTAGGGGAATTACTATTGACTAGTTCACCATCGAAGTAGAGGTTTTCTATTTTGAGCTTATGATTTTGACTATTTAAGCCTACTATCCCACCAACTAGTTGGCTGCCGGAAACATTCGCTAAAGAGAATGAATTAGTAATTCCTGAATAGGGACCAAAGCTGGCAGAAAAGGTAGTGCTTCCTTGTGTAGCACCGACGAGTCCGCCAGAAGTTGAGTTTCCAGAAATATCGGATGTGGTAAAAGATTGATCGAGGGTAAACCGATCCCCCTTGCCGATAATTCCGCCTCCAATAGTACTATTTACACGAGCCGCTGAAAATATCTTATTGAGCGTTATTGTAGTAACATCTCCGAAAAGCCTTTCTCCCTCTAATCGTCCAATAATACCACCAATATCCATATTTCCGCTCACTTCAATGCCGTCGCTCTGAACATTGATGTTTTCAATTAAAATATTCCTACCGCTTGCAGATCCCGCTACAAGACCAACTTGATTTCTTCCGGTAATACGAGCAACCCCGTTTGGATATATAGTATTATTGATTAGCTCAATATAACCAAATTGCAAATTTCTGATAACTGCACCTTGACCTAATTTTGAAAAAAGTCCAACATGGTCTGTAGAAGGTCTGTTAATGAACAGATTATAAATAGTACGACCATTACCATTAAAGACACCTCTAAATACATGGGGAGATCCTAATCCTATCGGTGTAAAATTATATTGAGAAGAATTGACATTAGCAGTTAGCGTTGCATCAATGTCTCCAGATAGGATGAAATGACTGTTCAAATGCTCGCCAGCTGATATCCTAGTATGCATCTCAACCAAGTCATTTAGACTACCTATTTGAAAGGGATTATTGGACCCTCCAGAACCACCACTATATTGAGCAAATAAATAACCATTGCCTATACAAAGCATTGCAATAAAAAGTAAAATCTTGTTCATATGTCTCAACATTTTATATAAATAATTTTATATTATATTGCAACATATCAACAGTAATCAAAGCATCCTATAAAATCTTTCCGAATGAAGCGAACTTCTTTCCCAATAAAAAAACCGACCCTTAAAAAGAAGTCGGTTTTTCCAATCTACTACTACTATTATCTACTACTACTGCTTTAAAATTTTCTTCTGAATTTTATGATTATTATTAATATCATGAATTTCCAAAAGGTAAATTCCTGGTTTGCCTTCCAAGTTCAAGTGGAACTCAGTTATCCCTTTGACTTGGCTAACGCTAACCAATCTACCCGCAATATCGCGAACAGCAATATTCAGTTGCTGAGCCTGATAAGGTAGACTAACCTTTATAGAACCACGAGTAGGGTTCGGATAAATTCTCGCTTCACTCAGTTGATTAATGGAGATGTTGGTCAGTTGATCCTCATCTTCTTCACTATCCTCGTCCTCATCAGCATCCTCTTCTTCTTCACCATCCTCTTCTTCTTCACCATCTTCTTCTTCATCCTCCTCATCATCATCCTCCTCATCATCATCCTCCTCGGCTACTACCAAAGTAAGTAAAACCAAATCTTCGTTTATGTTTCCAGATGCATCTGTCACTCTTAGTATGACCGTTTGCTGGCCTTCATCGTCAGCGGTGTAAGTACTCGGAATAGCTTCAAAACTAACGATGGCACAATTGTCAGTACTTCCGTCATCTAAGTCTTCTCCACTAATTGAAATGGACTCTTCTCCAAAGGGTAAGGTAACAGTAATCTCTTTAGCTTTAGCCACAGGAGGTATTTCATCCAAAACGGTAACGATGGCAGTGGCTGTTCCTACATTACCATCAAAATCTTCTACACTCAAGGTAACGGTAACCTCACCCAGATCATCGCAGCTAAAAGTATCCTGATCGAGAGAAAAAACTAAGTCATTGGTAGATGTTTCATCATCCGAAGACCCATTATCAATTTGCTCTACTGTGATACTTGCCAGACCATTTTGATCGAGACTCACACTAATATCTTGCGTGATCACCGTAGGAGGCACATCATTTGGTTCGCGATATTCATAAGCACCAATATCTACCGTCTCGTTAATAATTCGATCAAATCCTGCAAGATCAAATTCACCCTTAGCGAAAGCATTAGAACCTCTATCTACTGCATTGGAGGAAGCTTGAAGCTGATATCCGCCATCTACAAAAGTATCTTCAGCTTCAAAAGGAACGGGGGAGTTAGATAATAGTGAACCAATACTTGGTCTCAAATATTCGCTAAAGTTATCCCCATAATCAGGGGCACTTGGGTCAAAAGATCTTACAGCCTCATCGTCTGTTATTGTGGTGACCACATTGATCCTATTGAGTCGATCATTATTAACATCTACATTATATATTAATTTTTTAAGCTCAGTACCCCCATCAACCACTTGATTATTATTTGCTACTATCGTATTGTGTAAGCCAAGTATACGAGTTGTAGACCCTATACCTTTCAGAGCAAAAACACCATGTGGCTCTGCCGATGCATTGGCTTGAGCATTGATATTATCAACAATAGTAGAGTTATAAATCTCAACTAATAACTGGCCAGCATTTTGTTTTAAGAAGTAGAGTGAACCTTTAGGTACATTGGTTACTGAGACACGGTTTCTACAAACATTTTCGGCGATTAGCGAATTTTCAATGGTGAAGGTGGTATTGCTACTAGCTTTCTGATTAGCAAAGTGAATACCCGTACCAGATCTGGAATTGTTGTTTTGAATAATTACCCGATCAAAAGTTATTGAATTATTGTCTGCAATAGCCGCATTACTACCCAAAAGAATGTTAAAGACACCATTTTGTTCTGAATAGTTTTCCTTTATAGTCACTCTACTCAGATGAAGTGATGTGAAAGGAACATTACTGTCTGTAAGCTCCATAGTTATCGCAGATCCATTTCGATTACTAATGGCCACGAATGAACCTGCAGCATATCCTCCTTTAATGGTCAATCCGTCAAGGAGAATATTATCAGCTGCAATTCTCACCACTTTGTAGGCATTATCGTTACGATTAGCGGTAAGGTTACTTGGATCGTCATCTCCGTTCAGATCACCACTCAAGATTGTTTCAGGAAGGTTGAGGGTGCTTCGGTCTTCGACGCTTTCCTCATTACCTCTAAAGCCACCAATTAATTTAAGACCTTCGCTGCGCAAGGTAAAGCTCAACCCTCGCTCATCCATATTGGTGTTATTACTGAAGGTATGCGGCGTGTACACCCCTTCTGCGATCCAAATTTCTTCTGTCTCTGGCGTGACGGCCGCTAAGGCGTCTTGCAAATCATTGAAAGCGCTAAACCATGCAGTCCCGTTTCCTGGATTGTTATTTGCTGCATTTACATATAAACGAGTTGGATTAGGTCCACGAGTGATCGCTACTAATGCGGTTTTTACGGATAAGTCTTCATCAAGCTTAGAGTGAGCCACTACGAGTTGTCCAGCATTATTAACATAAAAGTCAAAATACATATCAGTAGGAGCTAAATCTGCTGAGAAATGAATATCTGTAGGAAATGTAAGCCATGAATTGGTAGCTGCAAAGTAAGATTGTACTTTTAGGTTTCGATTCTCATCGATATACGCCAAATAAATTTCTCCTTGTTGTTTTTTGAGTACTATTCGGTTGGCAATAGCATTATTATTGATTTTAGCATTGCCGGGCAAGGGAAAAAACGCATTATTCCCAGGTAACACATGCCCGATAACAAGATCTGAATTTCTTACGGCAACTGCAATAGATTCATCTTCAGCCAATCTAAAAGAGTTTGGTAGGTATTGATCAAAGGTGGTGACTACAAAGGGAGAGACTAGCCCTTCAGAAAAATTACCTGCTACATCATCCCAACTAGCTTTTCTAACGCGGAAATTAGTTGAGATGCGGTCTTGATAGAATATGGCATTAGGAGTGATGGCAAAATGGTCAAAACCAAAGGAATAAGGTCGAGCACCTGAGTGAAAAATATCAGAAAAGCTTCCTGCAGCGGGGTTTGAATTTGGCCCCCTCCAGGCTGCAAGTTGATTCTGACCTCCAGTGTTACCGTTAGCATATTCAAAACTGATAGAAAAGTTATCTTCGTTTAATGCAAGCGTCATTCCCTGTTCGCCTTTAGGACTCACAGCTGCGTTAAAGGATGCTTGTGGTAAGTCTATGCGCTGGGAAAGAAAGTTATCATCATTTTTGTTGTATCGAGATAGATATGTTAATGCATTAATAGTACTGGAAGTATTACTAATGAAACTGGGATGTGCTATATAAGGCTGCCTATCAGTAGGGTGCAACTTCACATCGTAATAGCCAGTAGTCTGATCAGCCGGAGCGGCAAAAATACTATGTATCCTACCAAGATCTGAGATTGTGCCATCAGCATTAAGTCTTTTCATCAAGAACTGATGCAAAGTTGTAGCAGGGTCCTCTGCCAACTCCAAATAGGCTGCGTAGGCAATATCATCGACCTCGTCATACACCATTTTGATGCCATTAGGTGTGTAAGCTGCGAAGGAATCACTAATGATGTTTTGATCAAAATTTTTCACTTCTACTTCAAATAGATCAATGCAATCATCATCGCCAGTAACGGCAAGTGTATAGATTCCTGCAGGAATATTATCAATGGAGGCTGTAGTAGCCCCATTGGACCATAAGTAAGAAAGGTTCTCGCCGCTGATAATCGTGGTGTTGATAGCTCCACTATTTGGGTTTTCTCCAATGGCGTTAGTTACTTCAAAATCAAGCTCAGTGCCACAGAGAACCACACCACTCAAGTCTTCGATGTCTGTCTGGTCGAGTAGTCGATTGTAAAAGTAGATATCATCGAAAGAGGCCGCTATGGCATGAGGCCCTAATCCGGTGTTAGCACTACCTATCCAGCCGTTATTTCTTCCATTACCAAAAAAACCAATTTGTTTTACATCAAAATAGGGGTCATCATTGGGAGAGACATTGCTTTCACCTTCCAACCTTCCATTAATGTATAATTTTTGAAATCCCCCAGTACCATATTTTGCGGTCAGAGCGATATGATGCCATTCTCCATCGTCGTATCGCTTATTAGAAGTATTAATATTAGAAGTTGCAGCACCATCAATAAAAAATCCTGCAAAAAGCTTACCTTCGCTTCCTGGAGCATTACTAATATAAACAGTGGCTTCATTAGCAATTGCTTGCGATGGATCCTCATCCTCCGTTCTACCAAAAAGAACACCGTTACCCTCTGTTTTAAACCAGAAGGCTATTGAAATCTCGCCATTAATAAACATGCCAGATTCGCGCATCAAGTATGAATTAGGACTACCTGTAGTTTTTATAGCCGAATTAGGATTTGAATTTCGATCCTCTACTCTACTTACCTGAGATAAAACAGATGATATTGCGCTTCCATTATCGTCTAAAACAGTGCCATTTCCATCATCATCTAGGGTGAGGTTATCAAAACTATAATGGAAAACTAAGCCATTCGTCGATTGCCCAAAACTTGGAACAGAAAGACAAAGCAGTAATAAAAGCCGTAAAATATTCTTCATAGGATTATAAATTATGTAGTTATAATCCTAAAACTACTAGCTGAAAGCATAGTATCAGAGAAAATCTTTCCGAATGGCATGAATTTCTTTCCGAATGAACTGCCTTGATCTTAGACTTTGGAAATCACAACAAAAACATTTGATTTTAATAGATTGATTCCTTTAGGAAGATGAGAGCGTCTTTTGCCACCGAGCGTAATCAAGTAGTGCTACTTTTGTTATATTTCAAAATGACACCCTATAAGCTTTTTGAGTCTCCTATTCATTTATTTTTAGCGTGGGATGAGGATAGCGGTAAGCTGATGAAGTGATAAGTAAAGGTGTTGATAGCTGCTCATCCCACACAAAAATAAAAAACCTCACTGTTATCAGTGAGGCTTTTCAAAAAATACGTGATGAAAAAATTCTTAAAATCTAAAGTTAAACCCTGCAGTAATAAACCTTGGTAGTCCCGCTCGAATACCTTGAGGGCGCATACTAGCAATATAACGTTCGTCAGTAATGTTTTTTACTGTAATGTTGAAAGTAGTATTGATTGGCTTGATGTTGTACATCAAATTAGCATCTAAAGTGAAGAAAGAAGGAATTAACCCTGACCTTCCGTTAGCTGCTATCTCAATGGTATTTTCCACATCACCAAACTGCTCGCCTACATAATTACCTGTCAATCGGAAAGCCCAACCACTGCGAGTCTCAAAAGTAAGACCCGAACTGATAAACCATTCTGGAGCATAAGGAGTACGATTTCCTTTAATGTCTTGCTCACCCGATCCTCTTAAGAAGTTATCTTGAAACTCCGCTCTCACCCAAGTAGCATTCGCATCTAATATCAAGTTGAAAGGCAGGTCGAAGACATCACCGAAATTGATTTCACCTGCTCCTTCAAGACCTGCGTGAAGGGTTTCACCTCCATTGATCAATCCGGCTCCTGTTCCACCAGCTGCCTCAGATACAGGAATGACTTGATTTGAAAAGTCCATATAGAAGGCTGTGGCCTCAAAGAAGATTCCTTTGGTAGGATTGGCTCTGATACCGAGCTCGTAATTCCAGCTATCTTCGGCATCTAGCTCTACTACCTCCCCTACTTCTGTGATTGCATCTTTAGTTCTAGGAGGTGCATAGCCACGGTGTACTCCACCGAAAGTTGTCCATCGGGAATTAAAGTTATAATTAAATCCGGCTCCTGGTATTAGTGTTAGAATATCATCTTGAGCGATAATAGTACCGTCTTGGTCTACACCTCTAAGGCGCTGAATATCCCGTTCAAAGGAGAAATATTCAAGTCTCATTCCACCGCTAACCGAAAACTTCTGTGTTAAATCCACCTTATTTTGCAAATAGGCTGAGATAGCTCTACCAGTACGAATTTCATCATTGACAAGATCACCTGAGAAGGTGTTGACATCTGTGCCATTTATACGCTGCTCTAATGCCTCTTCCATTAGGAAGCGAGCACCTGCATTCAGCTTACTTGATTTACCCGCTAACTCGTATCTAGTTTCAGTCTGTGGCTCGATACCAGCTACATTAAATGTACGATTTCTATTACCTGTAGTACCCCTGAAAAAGATTGGGTTAGCGGTGTTAGCACCGACTACGCGCTGATTAGGGAAATCTTCTGATCGATCATCGTAACCGAAGTCCTCACGGCGCCAGTTTCTAGTTGTGGTGTAGGCAAAGGCTGTTGTTTTGAAAGTAGTAGCTGGTGTCAAATCGTATTCATAAGTAGTAGAGACTGAGTATCTCTGCACTCTTAAGATATCATTTTCAGCAAAGGGTACGAAGTCAAACTCTCCAGACTCCCACATGCCACGAGTCATACCTACGTAAGTGGAGTTGGACTCTTCATTGTAGATTCCTAATTTAATACCCAATCGAGACTTGTCCGTAAGGCCAAGCTTAATTTTAGTATTAAAATCTGTTATATCAAAGCTCGTCATCCCTACTGCATCACCGCTCTTTTTAAGAAAATCCATCACTATTCCGCTGTTATCGCCAATACTGGTGCCTACTCGTGCTAGACCTGAGAAGAAGCCTCCTTCACCAGCTTGAATACGGACATTGCCTGAGGTTTCTTCTGGGGGATCTGCAGTAATATAATTGATCACACCACCAATGGTCTGCGGGCCGAACATCACTTGTCCACTCCCTTTAAGTACTTCGACACCTTGCATTCTATCCATTGCAGGGGTGTAGTACATTTCTGGTTCACCGTAAGGTGCTAAGGCAACAGGAATACCATCTTCAAGCATCAATACGCTTCTACTTCTTGAAGGATCTAAGCCTCTGATACCTACATTTACCCTCATTCCAAGCACTTCTTCGTCTACCACGTGAACACCAGCAACTCTACGCAATGCTTCGTTTCCACTAATAGGTTGAAGAAGCTGTAATTCGCGATTATCGATGTAAGATACAGAGCCAGGCACTTTACTGAAGATTCGATCTGTATTATTTCCTAGCACCGTAATTTGAGGCATAGTAGTAACTTGCTCTTCAAATGTCACTATGACTTCTTGTTCCTCATTTTCTTTTACGCTAACTGCTATTTCAACGCTTCTATAACCTACCGCAGAAAATCTTAAAGTGTAATCTCCGGCACTAAGACCTCTAATATTGAAAAAACCTTCCGCATCAGTGTAATTACCAAGGGTCGTATGCTTAAGTAGTACATTGGCAAATGATACTGGATTACCCTTAGCGTCAATTACTTGACCCTTTATTAAAGCCTTGGACTCGTCGTCGTCATCTAAGGTGTATGCCTCTACCAAGGAAGTAGATGACAAAGCAAAGACACAAAAAAGTGCGATTAATCTAAAATGTCGAAATATACGCATCGCTAATATTTAGTTGAGTTTATGTTTTATTTAGATTGATTTTAAATGCGATGCAAACCTAAGCTTTATTAAGATTTATTCCAAATAAAAATAACGACGATATTTTCTCGATTAACCATATCTGTAACCTAATGATATATTGAAAAACACAGTTAAACGGGATTATATTTTAAAATAATAACCTAAATGCAATAAACCAAAACTACACTTTCAATAGGTGACACAAAAACTATGGTAATAAGCACTGAAAATTAATTTAAATATGTTTATGCCAGCTATAAAAATTCACTAGAAGTAGTGACAATAAATTATTTCAATAAACCAATAGTATCACTAATTGAAATATATGGTTTTATCATGTTTGGAGTTTTTTTCTTAAAATTTCCTATTCAGCTGCAAAGCAGGCCTAAGGCAAATCATTTTTCTTGCTTAATAAGGGCATGCTTAAAAACAGCTAAATGGTTGATAAATAAATATGCATACCCGCTTGTTTGCATATTAAATTTCAAAGGAAGTACTAAGTTTTAAAAGCGCTGAA
>JAFIEW010000190.1 GCA_020832375.1 Cyclobacteriaceae bacterium | reverse complement strand
TTGATGAATTAAATGCTGCTCTAAAAATTAGTTAGATGGAATTATGCGTTAGGGTCCGTTATGAGAGCTAAAAATACAAGAAAATCACGTATTTAACGACTAAGGCATAGCACCGCTATGGTGAAGGCGTTAAATACAGCGAAGCGTTTGATTTTGAAGTATTTTTAGCTCGGAATAGAAATTCTAATGCATATTCCGGGTTTAAGTTTCACATCTTTAATACAGTGTATCAGAAAGCCAAAAAGGCGCATGTTTCGAAAAACATACGCCTTAAGTTAAATCCTCGACCAATTCAACTGAAAAGCCTATCTTCTTACACTTTTCTTAAAAGATCTACCTTTACTCTGTCTCAAGCTATGAGCGGTTTGTTTTGGAATAGGAGTTTTTAGACTTGATTCTGGAAGTGAGAAAGGATGTTCTTTCTCAACGGGAATATCTTTCTTTATAACCTTGGTGATATTCACTAATTCTCTTCGCTCATCAGGGTCACACATGGCAATGGCGACGCCCCCATGCCCCGCTCGTCCAGTTCTACCGATACGATGCACATAGGTTTCAGGTACATTGGGCAACTCATAGTTGAATACATACTCCAACTCATCAATATCAATTCCTCGAGCAGCGATATCCGTTGCTACTAGCACTTGAAGCTTACCATCCTTAAAAGCTTGCAATGATTTTTGTCTATTGTTTTGGCTTTTATTGCCGTGTATAGCGGCAGCCTCAATATCAGACTTTATTAACTCTTTTACCACCTTATCTGCCCCATGCTTAGTTGCTGTAAATACCAAGGTGCTTCCCATCTGCTTTTCTTTGAGTAGATGTAAAAGAAGCTTCGTCTTGTCTTTTTTATCGACATAATACAAGCTTTGATTGATACGATCTACGGTAGATGCAGGTGGGGTTACTTCCACTTTTACAGGATCGGTAAGCAAAGAATCAGCCAATTGGGTAATCTCTTTTGGCATGGTAGCGGAGAAAAAGAGAGTTTGTCTTTTACGTGGGATGAGAGCGATCACTCGCTTCACGTCATGTACAAAGCCCATATCTAGCATTTGGTCGGCTTCATCAAGAATAAAATGCTTGATATTACCCAATTTTATAAAGCCTTGACCGATAAGATCTAAAAGTCTGCCTGGTGTAGCCACTAAAATATCTACCCCCCTTTTGAGAGCATTTACCTGCCCATGCTGTGAAACACCACCAAATATAACAGTGTGCTTTAGGCCAGTAAACTTACCATAGGTTGCAATATCATTATCAATCTGTATGGCTAGTTCTCTTGTCGGGCTCAAAATTAAGGCTTGAATTCCCCTTGATGGCTCTTTTGAGGTATAGATCTGCTGAATAAGCGGAATAGAGAATGCCGCTGTCTTGCCTGTACCTGTTTGAGCACATCCTAAAAGATCTCTTCCTTCTAACACATGAGGAATGGCTTGAGCCTGAATAGGCGTAGGATTAATATATCCTGTTAAGTCGAGGGCACGTTGGATCGGCTCGACCAAATTTAATTCTTTAAATGTCATTCTTATTATGATGTGGGCTGTTAAATCTTTTTTGGCTATGAGTAAACCTGCCGGTGGGTAAATCAATATGACTTACTAGTTTCAAAGGCTGCAATCGTATAATGCAGTTCCGGTGAGGAATTTCAGAGGATAAAAATATTTTGCCCGATGAATATTAATACAAATGTACACTAATTGTGTGACATTATTGCTATATGCCCCAAATCATAGCTACTATTTACTTAGTGCAACACTTCTATCTAGCTATACATCAAAGTACTTAGGACCATTTTATGCCGAGATAAAATAAATTGATCTTCACTTTAAAAAATTATACTACTCTAGAGTTTGCTTAAAAAGTATCAGATACTATGGATTCAAAGCCCAGACGAGCTTTACTTGTTTTTATAAATAGGATAATGATCAACTTCAAGTAGCATTTGATGCACTTTAATGGTTATCACGTGTAAATACGACTTGCTTAAAAAGGCCCAAGTACTGCAGATTCGAGACGGCACAAGCCTCTCTTGTTTTATTTGATGGAAAAAATGATATATTTCAAGAAGCTTATTTTAAGCTTCTAATCTTTTTTCATATAGATACCACTTACGATTTACGAATCACAAATTACGATGATGCTTGAGCTAAGCTACAAAATGTCGATCTCAGACATTTTCGTGCAAGCATTTTCACTACTTTTGAATAAAAACTGTGCACTCAAATAAATATAGTGTAGATTTTATGATTTATTTATCAACAACTTAGCTGTTTTTAAGCATGCCCTAAATACCATATATGATTGTACCTATGGTTAAGCCTCAAAATGTCAGTTTTGACATTTTAAGCAAGAGGGTTAAACGATTAGGATTCAAAACAATGCACTTAAGAAAGCAAAAAAATAGACCTTAGAACATGCTTATCTATATTTTAACTATTTTTAAGCTGGCATCACTCTACGGAGCCTAGACGACTTCATACTACACTAATGTATTATTAGGATCTAATTCCGATCCTTTTGATCTTAAGAGGGCATTATCTTTTATTATGACAATAATGGTTATCACGAATTTATTTATAAAGCTCTAAAATTTATTCTTAAGTTA
>JAFIEW010000057.1 GCA_020832375.1 Cyclobacteriaceae bacterium | reverse complement strand
GTTTAGACTTTATGATTTATTTATCAACAAATTAGCTGTTTTTAAGCAGACCCTAATCAAACTTGAGTGGTAATAAAGGTTGATAAGGGCACTACCAATTTGATACCAATTGGTAGGCTTCTTTCATTTTTTTGTTCAATGCAGCTGATTCTTTGAAGTCGAGTGTCTGCTGACCATCTGAATATGCCTCCTCTGGCTTCTCATGAGTTTCGTAAATGATACCATCAGCACCCGCCATAATTCCTGCCAATGCCATAGGCGCTACATGGTTACGTATTCCAATGCCATGTGAAGGATCTACTACAATTGGTAAATGTGTTTTTTCTTTCAAAATAGGCACTGCATTCAAGTCAAGGGTATTTCTAGAGGCTTTTTCGTAAGTTCGAATACCTCTTTCGCATAATATTAACTTTTCATTACCTGCACTAAAAACGTATTCAGCACTATGAAGAAGTTCATCTATGGTGCCAGATATTCCTCTTTTAATCATTACTGCCTTGTCTACCTTACCTAGTTCATCAAGCAGGTTGAAGTTTTGTGTGTTTCTTGCTCCTACTTGAAAAATATCCGTGTAAGGAAGCATCGGTTCAATTTGTGATACTTGCATCACCTCAGTGACTATTTTTATACCTTTAGACCGAGCATACTCATACCAAAGTTTCAAACCATCTATTCCCAGACCACGGAAGGAATAGGGTGAACTTCTAGGTTTGTAAACTCCCCCGCGCATGATTTTAATACCATTTTCTACCAAGTGATCAATTGTCTTTTTGATCTGTTCTTCACCCTCTATCGAGCATGGTCCAGTCATCACGGCCAACTCGCCATTGCCAATATAAACCTCATCACCTAGATCAATTACTGTATTTTTGACTTTCCACTTTTTAGAGACCAGTTTATAGTCATCACTCACTCGGTGGATGTCGAGAATCCCCGCCTGATTACCCAGCTTTCTTATATCAAATTCTCGTTTTCCAATGCCAATTAAGTAATTGCAACGTTGTGTTTTAACCTCAGTTACTTTATAGCCTAGCGCTTCAATTACCTCAATCACATTGTTACGGTCATTTGGCTTTATCTTATCCTCTAATTGTATAATCATTGTATTGTCAATTTCAAATCTTCCTTTTTTCTTCCTCTTAACCTTTGGTTGGTGCTATTTACCGTCTTGCTGAGGGTAAATGTTTTTTAAAATGATTACTAGAAAAATACTGTTCTTAAAAATTTAATTTAAGCTTGAGCTTTTCTGCTTTATGCTATCTACAAATCGCTGAACGCTAGCTTCGTCAGCACCTTCACTGCTGAGATGCTTGATAAAGGCACTACCTATGATTGCTCCTTTTGAATATTTACAAGCCTCGGTAAAACTTTGGTTATCGCTGATTCCAAAGCCAATTAGCGTGGGATGAGACAATTCCATGGCTTCCACTCTTTTAAAATAGGCCTTTTGATCTTCTCTCACGCCTTGCCTTGCTCCAGTAGTACCTGCTGTACTGACCATGTAGATGAATCCTTCGCTCATCTCGTCAATTGCTCGAATACGCTCTTCCGAAGTTTGGGGTGTGATAAGAAATATGTTAAATAAGCCATATTTATTAAAAACAGGTCGGAATTCTTCCTCATATACCTCCATGGGTAAATCAGGTAGAATTAAGCCATCCACACCTACTTCAGCGCATTTAGCACAAAAAGCTTCCATGCCAAATTGGATGATAGGATTAAGATATCCCATCAATATAATGGGAACCGTTACTTCTGATCTTACTCCCTCAAGTTGCTTAAATAGTAGCTGAAGGTGCATTCCGTTGTTCAGTGCCTGTGTACTACTGTCTTGAATGGTAGGCCCATCTGCTAGAGGGTCAGAGTAAGGCATGCCTATCTCTACAAGGTCTGCGCCGGCTTTCTCTAAAGATCTTAAAATGGGAATGGTGTCTTCTAGATTAGGAAAGCCAGCAGTATAGTAGACAGAAAGCAAATCACTGTCTTTTTCATTTAATAGTTTTTTTATTCTTTGCATTATAAAGCTTCTTTTTTGAAGAGCGTAGTATTAAATATGCTCTATTTTAATTTTGGTAGTTGGGCCAATACTCATTAGCCTCGCTACTTCTACTGCCTCATGTGGGCAACGATTTCATCTTTTATGTAAATGCAGCTTTTTTGACCGGCTATCTCAAAATATAAATTTATTCAAATAATCTAATCTTTGCCCGTCATTCCAACACTAATATTTACCCCATTTTATATAGGTATCCAGATCTTTGTCGCCTCTTCCAGAAAGGTTAATCACTACCTTTTTGCCTTTGAGATCATCTATTTTATCCAATACTGCAAAAGCATGCGATGTTTCTATAGCTGGTATGATGCCTTCCATACGGCTTAAGTCAATCCCTGCTTTCATAGCTTCTTCATCTTCAACGGCTATGAATCGCCCCCTTCCTGAAGCAAATAGGTGAGCATGAAGCGGACCTATACCAGGGTAGTCAAGGCCAGCCGAGATAGAATGTGGTTCTGTCACTTGTCCATCTTTAGTTTGCATGAGCAGTGTTTTGCTTCCATGTAGAATTCCAGGTGTGCCTAGCGCTGTTGTTGCTGCAGATTTTCCAGAAGTTATACCCATTCCTGCAGCCTCCACAGCAATGAGATCAACTTTCTCGTTGTCTGCAAAGTGATAGTAGGTGCCGGCTGCATTACTACCACCTCCCACACAGGCAATCACCATGTCAGGATGGTTGATACCTTCCTTTTCTTGTAGCTGGCGGATGATCTCCTCGCTGATCACACTTTGAAAACGTGCAACCATATCAGGGTAGGGATGAGGACCTACAACGCTACCTATGATGTAATGAGTATCTTCAGGATGTGAAATCCAGTGGCGCATTGCTTCATTCGTAGCATCTTTCAAGGTCTTTGATCCGGAAGTGGCTGCACGAACTTCCGCTCCTAATATTTTCATGCGCTCCACATTGGGGCGTTGCCTTGCTATATCCACCTCGCCCATGTAGATAATACACTCCATGCCTTTAAGCGCACAAACAGTAGCTGTTGCCACTCCATGCTGACCAGCACCTGTTTCGGCAATGATTTTTTTCTTCCCCAGCCTTTGTGCTAAAAGTATTTGTCCAACGGTATTATTTACTTTATGTGCACCAGTATGGCAAAGATCCTCCCGCTTTAGATAAATAGTAGCTCCATATTTCTCCGATAGTCTTTCGGCTAAATATAATGGGGTAGGGCGACCTACAAAATCTCTCAGTAGCGCATGATACTCCTCTTCGAAAACAGGGTCTGCCATGATACTCTCGTAATTGGCTTTTAGCTCAGCAATATTAGGATGCAACATTTCAGGAATGTAAGCACCACCAAAATCACCATAAAAACCTTTTTCACTTACTTTTATATAGCTCATAGTTTTATTATTTACATCTTTATAACCAGGCTTCAGAAGTGAACTGAAAGCCTATAATCTATTATTGAAAATTGCTATTTTAAAGCATTGACGGTACAGCATAAAATTTTCAATAAGCTCAATAGTGATTTGAAGTATTGATCTGCTACTCACTATTTTAATCTTTCAATAATGGTTAATCTATTGGCGTCATAAAAGTTTTGATGGTAGTAATGGCTGAAATCTCATAAGTTAATTCATGCCCTTCTCTAATCATTCAAGGCTTCGCTATAATCTTCAATGATAGCCTTGTATGCACCTGACTAAAAAAGATTTGGTGTGAAGGAACATCAAGAATGTTTGAAGTTGATAAACATCATCAA
The DNA here is from genome assembly GCA_020832375.1 of Cyclobacteriaceae bacterium. Taxonomy (GTDB): domain Bacteria; phylum Bacteroidota; class Bacteroidia; order Cytophagales; family Cyclobacteriaceae; genus JAFIEW01. The sequence continues at coordinate 20,860 of JAFIEW010000057.1, read as the reverse complement.
GTTAATTCAGCGGGCTACTATCCTCATCCCACGCAAAAAAGAAAAATAAATTTCTAATTTGATCTTTTACACTCAGGCCATCAAATGAATAAATTATAGTGGTTTGGATCACTCCTCGTCGAAGAGGTCTATGAAAAAAGCCTCTAACTCATCTACATCTTTTAATCCAGGTGATATTTCGAACTTACTATTGAGGTCGATACCTTTAAATTGAGGGTGGCTGACAGTTTTGATGCGCTCTACATCTTCACTGCCAATTCCTCCACTCAATAAGAATGGCGTATTCCCTTTATAGTTACTTAACAAATCCCAGTCAAATTTCTCTCCATTACCACCTCTTTCATTTCCCTTGGTATCGAAGACAAAACAATCTACCACGCCTTCATAATCTTTGGTTCTCTTGAAATCATGTTCCTTTGCTATTGGAATAGCCTTCCATACTTCAATCCCTTTTTCGGACAGCTCTAAGCATTCTGCTTTGCTTTCATCACCGTGAAGTTGTACTACGTGAAGTCCAAACAACTTTACTTTGTGCAGAATACTTTCGACTGATTCATTGACAAAAACTCCTACTTTATCTACATCAGGATCTTCGATCTGCTTGATCCAGTGAGGTGAAAACCCAACAAATCTTTTACTAAATGGGTAAAATATAAATCCTACTGCATTTGGACTAAGCTCGAGTAATTCTTCTGTATTACCCAAATCGCTCATTCCGCATACTTTCACGTAGTTAAGTTCTTCCATCATACATGTAAACGGCTATAGTTTTTCTTTTCTAATTTTTCGAGACGATGTATAAATTGTTCGCATGCTCTTTCAGGCCTGCTATTTTCCATGAAAAAACCACCAATCAAAAAGCCTTCGTAACCAATAGCTTTCAAAGCAACCACCGTTTCTGGTTCGCTTAGCCCGCTCTCACTTACCTTTACAAATTCGCTTGGTATTTTGTCAACTAGTTGTTCTGATATTGCGATGTCTGTAACGAAAGTTTTTAAATTTCGATTGTTGACACCAATTAAATCTACTTCATTAATGAGATTATTCTCAAGCTCACCTTCATTATGAACTTCCATGAGCACTTCGAGACCTAAAGATTTTGCAAAACTAGCTAGATGCTGAATTTCTGTGGGTGTCAAAGCGGCTGCGATGAGCAAAACGGCATCAGCGCCCATTGAGCGTGCTTCCAGAATTTGGTACTCATCTACGATGAAGTCTTTCCGAAGTATAGGACAGAAATTAAACTTTCTAGCTGTGACAAGGTCATCTTTAGAGCCACCAAAATAAGATCCATCTGTAAGGATCGATAGCGCTGATGCTCCAGCTTGCATGTAGCCGATAGACGTACGCTCTACGGAAGCATGCTGATTGATAAATCCCTTCGAAGGTGATTTTCTTTTAAACTCTGCGATGATCCCCGTCTTATCTTCTCTTTGTATGTACTTTTTAAGAGATACAACAGGGCCATCAAAATATATACTTTGCTCCAATAGCTTTTCAGGGAAAAGCGTCTTTTTATCGGCAACCTCTTTCTTCTTATCGGCTATGATTTTAGCCAAAATATCTTCCATTGTTATATTTTTTAGCTTGCTATTAGTTTTCCTGTTAGTGCTTCAAGTGCTTTCTTAGCCTTGCCGTTATAAAGTGAGTCCTCCGCTAGCGATAAGGATGTAGCGAGTGTACTTCCTTTACCGGCTGTATAAAGTGCCGCAGCGGCATTGGCTAAAACCACATTGTTTTGAGCCTCATTTCCTTTTCCACTAATGATTTTTTTAAATAAATTAGCTGATTTCTCAACGGTATCACCTCCCGCAATTTGTTCTGCTTGCAATTTTTTAAGGTTTAAATCTTCCGGTGAATATAAATATTCTCCAGATCGGGTTGCAGCTTTAAAATCACCCGTGAGAGATATTTCATCATAACCATCTAAACTATGTACAATCATAAAATCCGCATCAGATCTCTGATAAAGATAACTGTAAAGCCTCAGTAATTCAAGACTAAATACACCTACCATTTGTTTTTTTGGAAAGGCAGGATTTACCATAGGTCCGAGCATATTGAAAAATGTTTTTACGCCTAGCTCTCTTCTTACTGGCGCTACATTTTTCATGGCTGGGTGAAATAGCGGCGCATGAAGAAAGCAAATATTCGCTCGGTCGAGCTGCCTTTTTAGTTCATCCGCATTATTGGTAAAATCATATCCTAGGGCTTGAAGTACGTTTGAGGAACCACATACCGAAGATACACCATTGTTACCATGTTTTGCTACCTGCTGACCCGCTCCCGCAACTACAAACGAGGCTAAAGTACTGATATTAAATGTGTCCTTACCATCTCCTCCTGTACCGCATAAGTCGATTGGGTCATAATCTTTGAGGTCTACAGCTAAGCAAAGATCAAGCATGGCCTCTCTGAAACCCGCCAACTCTTCAACAGTGATGCTTCGCATGATATAAACAGCCATAAAGGCAGCCATTTCACTCTGATTGTACTTTCCCTCGGCTAACTTGACTAGTACATCGCGAGCTGTTGACTTGTCGAGCGAGCGATATTCAAATAATCGATGTAGTATATCTTTCATGTGTTTTATTTATAGTCTGTTTTAAGAACGATCTTTAAATCCATCATTGATCGGCCTCATTAATTAGTAAGCTCTCTTAGTGAATGATGGGTGTCATGTATTTAAGGCTATTGTACTTGGAGTAAGATTTCTGACTGATGTTTTGCCAACTCATTTTTATCTACTGTTTCTATCCAGTTGGCAATTATTTTTGCACCCATTGGTGTCAATATCGACTCAGGGTGAAATTGCACCCCTTGTAGATCATAATCTTTATGGCGAATAGCCATGATTCTTCCAACATGATCAATAGCCGTAATTTGAAGGCAGTCAGGAAGCTCATGAGGTACCACTGTCCAAGAGTGATAGCGGCAAACGGCTATTTTTTCATCTACTCCTTTAAATACTCCACCATGATCTTTCAACTGGATTTCGTGCTGAACCCCATGAAGCACCTCACTCATATTTTCTAGTTTGCCACCATAAGCCTCGGCAATTGCCTGATGACCCAGGCAAACTCCTAGAATGCTCTTGCTGCTTCCATATCGCTTAATCAGCCCAGGCATGATCCCTGCTTCTTCGGGTATTCCTGGGCCTGGGCTTAGCAAAATCTTGTCGTAAGCCGCTACATCCTCTAGGCTAATCTGATCATTTCTTACTGTGCGAATTTCTACCCCCGGCTTAAGTCGCTCTATCAGATAAACCAAATTATATACAAAGCTATCGTAATTGTCTATGACTAATATTTTCATTTCTCTTTCAATTATTGCCTCACTATGAGACCAACTTTTCTACTTATATCAGTACAGCATTTCTGCTTTTATTTTCTTCGTGTAATGAGCATCTAAGTCTACCTCGCTACCTCATTTCAAGCTTCACTCACCATTTCATGCCCTTGATCAATTATAAGATCTCGATAGTCATCGTGTGAAGTTGATAGTTTGAGCTATCTTAGTATTTCTTGAGCCTTTTCGATAGCCTTTCTTAACGCTGCTAATTTGTTATCTACCTCCTGCAGTTCGCTATTGATATCAGACTGAGCTACTACCCCTGCACCTGCCTGATAATGAAGGGTATTTTCCATACTTAAGAAAGAACGGATAGTAATGGCATGATTAAAGTTTCCTTTGAAATCAATAATTCCTATTGCGCCTCCATAGTAGCCTCTGCCTACTTTTTCGTACTGATCAATAAGCTTCATGGCATTATGCTTGGGTGCACCACTCAAGGTGCCCGCAGGGAAGGTATCTTCTACCACTCTGATGAAGTCTTCTGGTTTGGATAGCCTTGCAGTTACTTTTGAAACAAGGTGAATTACATGTGAAAAGTATTGAATCTCTTTGTATTTTTCCACCTTCACCTTTTTCCCGTGTCTACTCATGTCATTACGAGCAAGGTCTACCAGCATTACGTGCTCTGAATTTTCTTTTGGGTCATTATATAATTGCTTGGCTATTTCTTGATCCTTCTCGTCGTTTCCTGTTCTTTTAAAGGTACCTGCGATAGGGTGTATTTCAGCTCTGCCTTCTTGCACAATTAGCTGTGCCTCAGGGGATGAACCAAAAATCTTAAAGTTGCCAAAATCAAAGTAAAATAAATATGGCGATGGATTGATACTTCTCAACGATCTGTATACCTGAAATTCATCCCCTTTAAAGGCTTGACTGAATTTTCTTGACAGTACTATTTGAAATACATCACCTCTCTGGCAGTGGTCTTTTCCTTTTTGTAAAATCTCTAAAAATTCCTCATCGCTATAAATTGAATGCTCTTTGTCGCTGAGGTGAAAATCAAATTCAGCGATATTTCTGTTTTTAATGAGTGATTTTAGGTTGGTCAAGCCATCTTCTGCTAAAGCTTGATCTGTATGATGAGAAAAAATATACAACTCATTATTAAAGTGGTTGATCGCAATGACATATCTGTACATGCGATAAGCCATGTCAGGAATATTGACATTGATTTTCTCAAGCGATATATCTTCGAAGTACCTGACCGCTTGATAACCTGTATATCCGAATAAGCCCTGATAGGGGAATTTCATGTTTAAATCTTCAACCTCAAATTTGCTCATAAAATTAGAGAGAGCACTCATAGCTTCTCCTTTTTTGTTCACCTCTATACTTTTTTCGCTGCCATTAGGAAGTGTATAGTGAGCTTGGCCTGACTTGACCTCAAATCGTGCAAGAGGATCGAAGCAGATAAAGGAAAAGCTATTTTCTGCAGTATGATAATCTGAGCTTTCAAGTAGAATGGGATCCGTAAATCGGTCACGTATTTTCAAATAGATTCCTACGGGTGTTTCTAGGTCAGCGGTTTGCTTCGAGTAGGCAGTAAAAATTTTTGTAGCCATGCGATTGTTATAAGTCAGTTTTTATTTAAAACTATTGATTAATAATTTTGGTCTTACTTTATGAAATAAAAAAGCCTACCATGTGAACGGTAGGCTTTTATTGAAATTATAGATATTGAATACTACAATAGGCCGTTCACACGAGAGATATTTCCCCGTGCCACCACCATGCATTAGCTGTATTCAAATTGAAATTCATGTTTTTGTGTTTAGTATTCTTATGATGCAATTTTAGGAAGTGTGATTGATAAAAACAAATTATTTTCTGTTTTTATCATCGATAAGTAAAAAGAGGCTGTAAAAATATCAGTTAATAGAGTGAATACATCAGTTTTTTTTATCTGGCTTTTGATTCATCCAGTGGTCAACTTCTTTTCTTTTTTGTTCATCATCCATGCTTTCATCATTAATTACCTCTTCCAATTTATTAATAAGATAAGCTCTAGGACCCGCTTCCTTTTCACCCCTATACTTATGATTGATCATCTTTTTAAACTCTTTAGAGGATAAATAAACAATGATGATCCCTGCACTAAATACAAATATTGAAAAAGCTGCTACAATTCCCATTTTTTTACTTTTTATGCTGAATGTTGTTTAATTTGATGTAATTCATGAAACCGAGTAGAGTAGGTGCCCACAGACCAATAAAAATAGCTTCATTTGTATTTCCGGTAATGAATAGATATTCCGCTACAATAATGATCAATATAGTTACTATTAGGCCTATAATTCCACCTTTGCCGAATGATTTCAAATAGTCTTTCATCTGTAAAATTTATTCGATTGTTGATTATCAATTATATTAAGCGTTGAGTGATGATTAATGTTTATATCATTCTCTTTTTGGTTATTTTTACTCATATCCTTTCTTTCTTTATAATTAATAGGATTTCTGGTCGAATTGTGGCTAAAACTTATAGTGCGCATTCATTATTGAATAAAACTTTTAATCCATCAAGAGGGAAAATGGTCTTTTCATCTAACCTTGATCGATTATTTTTCGTCATTTTTAAATATTAGATTTTTATGAAATATTGGATTGAGCGATTTATATATAGCCTAATGATTCATTGGGTTTTTAGAGTGGAAGAAGGAATGTTGAAAGGCGCTCGGCTCTCAATATTAACAGGGCGTGATTATTTTTCAGGCAGGAAAGAACCTGCAAAAAATCGTGCTTTTATTCAGAGTTATATAGATGGGTCTACACTTTATGATATAGGTGCTGGGAAAGGATATTACAGTTATTTAGCGGCCAAAATCACAAACAAGAATTCAAAAATCTATTCTTTTGAATTAGATAGGTTTAAGCGGGGTATTATCAAAAAAAATATAGGCATCAATGGTTGGGATAATATAGAGCTTTTTGATGTGATGGCTGGTAAAGATGATAGAACAACCCTATTTGAAGGTAATTGGGAGACTACTGCGGATAAAGTTTTTATTCACAGAAGGCAATTTGCTAGGAAGGTGAAGTTAGATACTTTTGTAAAGAGAGTACCTTTGTCCCCTCCTGAATTTATCGTGATTCAAGAAGATGTCAATGAAATCAATGTGCTTTAAGGTGCTAAGCAACTTATTGCTGACCATCAGCCCATCCTATTGATCAGCACAAGTGATCAGTATTCTCATCAGTGGGTTCTTGGATTTTTAGAGAGTCGTAGTTATGGTGTCGATACACTAGATTATAATGGCATTATGAAGTATAAAGAGATATTAGCTAAACCGAGAAATAAGAGCTAGCGATCTTGCATTTTAAGTCTTTTCTTTAGGTGGGGCTAGTGCGTTGTATTTTTAATTCTACTTTTTTAAGTTGTTCACTCAAGGACTAAGATTTCTACCCTATTAATTATCAGAAAGTTATTTTGAAATTAAGCTTAAAAAATAATAGTAATGCTTTCTTCTTTTTTAAAATTCGGCAAATCCAAAACTCTCAATTGATTTTAGTGGTTATAACATAGATAAAAAAACAGCACCACAATTTTAAATATATGATTTCAATTATAGTAGGTACTAATAGAGTACCATCTGTATCTGCACAACTAGCCACATACTACGAAAAACAATTAATAAGCAAAGGGCAAGAAGCTTTAATACTTCATTTATCAAATCTTCCTGATGACTTTACAGCTACAGCTCTGTATCATAATAACGGTAAAAATGAGGCCTTCAATGAGCACCTCATTCCGCTAAAAAAAAGTAACAAATTTCTATTTATTGTGCCTGAATATAATGGCTCCTTCCCAGGTGTATTAAAGGCTTTTATTGATGGGATGTCTTATCCTAATGACTTTAAGTATAAAAAGTGTGCGATCACAGGTCTCGCTTCAGGTGCACAAGGTAGCGCATTAGCAATCAGTCATTTGACTGATATTTTTAATTATTTGGGGATGTCAGTTCTAGCACAAAAACCTCGTTTAGGTTTTATCAATCAAAACTTCGATGGTGAGCAGTTTACCAATCCACTGTATCAAACAATGGTTGAAGAACAAATTGATCAATTTCTTAAATTTTAATTCAATCGACCTTTGCGAAATAAAAAGAGAGACTAAATACGTCTCTCTTTTTATTTTATTAAGCATCAAGATTAGGATAAACCTAACTAAAGGCAATTAGTCTATCCTTTGGATATTTGCCCCTAAGGCATTGAGTCTTTCATCGATTCTTTCGTAACCTCTATCAATTTGTTCTACATTGTGAATAGTGCTCGTTCCATCAGCTGAAAGCGCCGCAATAAGTAATGATACACCCGCTCTAATATCAGGCGAGGTCATGCTAATACCTCTTAGTTGCTGTTGGCGATTCATGCCAATGATGGTAGCCCTGTGGGGATCACAAAGAATGATTTGAGCACCCATATCAATCAGCTTATCCACGAAAAATAGTCTACTTTCAAACATTTTTTGGTGTACCAGCAAAGTTCCTTTAGCTTGTGTTGCCACTACAAGGACGATACTCAGTAGGTCTGGGGTAAATCCTGGCCATATCGCATCGCTAATGGTCATTATACTGCCATCAATAAAGGTTTCTATTTGGTAGCTTTCCTGTGCGGGAATATAGATATCATCGCCTTGAATCTCTAATTGTATACCGAGCTTTTTAAAAGTTTCTGGGATGAGACCTAACTGATCTACTCTTACATTTTTAATTCTCAACTCAGACTGTGTCATTGCTGCAAGGCCGATGAAGCTCCCAATTTCTATCATATCAGGAAGGATGCGATGGGTTGTCCCGCCAAGATATTGCACACCTTCTATGTGAAGTAGGTTGGAACCCACACCGCTAATTTTTGCTCCCATACTGATGAGCATACGGCAAAGTTGTTGAATGTAAGGCTCGCATGCTGCATTATAAATAGTGGTAGTGCCACTCGCCATACTAGCCGCCATAATGATATTGGCTGTCCCTGTTACAGAAGCCTCATCTAGAAGCATGTAGGCACCTTTTAATTCCGTAGCGTCAATGCTGAAATAGTTTGAATCTCCTTGATAGTGAAAGGAAGCACCTAACTTTTTGAATCCTTCGAAGTGGGTATCTAATCTTCTTCTGCCGATTTTATCTCCGCCTGGCTTTGGAATTTGAGCTTTTCCAAATCGAGCCAATAGGGGACCAAGTACCATTACAGAACCTCTGATACTTCCTGCTTTTTTAGTGTAGGATTCGGTACCTAAAACATCAAGCTTAATGTCATCTGCAATGAATGAGAACGCGTTATTCTCTAATTTCTTGATTTTTACCCCCAAAACTTCCAAAAGCTCCATGAGTCGGTTGACATCTCGAATGTCGGGTACATTGCGAATGATAATTTCTTCTGGGCTTAAAAGAACAGCACATAAAATTTGCAATGCCTCGTTTTTTGCACCCTGAGGTGTAATTTCACCACTTAACTTTGCTTTACCCTCAACTTTAAATGAAGCCATAAGAATTTAATTTCTCTTTCTTTTTCCTGAATTTGATGAGCTTTTCCCGCCTTTGTTGTTTCTACCTCGGTTGTTACTTGATGGGTTAGAATGACCTTTAGGTCTTCTGTCTGTACGACTTTGATCCTTCTGGAAGCGTGTCATGATCTTTTCTTCGTCAATGAGGTCATGGCGCTTCATCATGGCTTTCATATGCCCGATAATGACCTTCTCATTGTTGTGTAAATCGCGATTATAAGCATTATAAAAGGTATTCATCAGCTTAAAAATATAGTAAACCGCTTCCTCCTGCTCTTCTGGGTCGGTCATCGCTTCGACTTGGGTGATCAGTAATTCTACATTCCTACCATAGTGCCTGAATCTTACCTCTGAATCTTTATATGGTACTTTTCCCGGTTTTTTACCTAATAATTCTTTTTCAGGAAGTGGAAATGGACTATCTACGTCCAAATCATAGTCTGCCATAATGAAAACATCATCCCAGAGCTTCTGAGTATATTCAATGTCATTGTTCATTGAAGGGTTTACTTGCTTCATCAGTTCGATGAGCGTTTCGGCACTCTTGGTTCGCTTTTCCCGATCTTCGATGGTTTTTACGTAATCAACTATCTTTTGAATGTTACGCCCATATTCCTTTAATATCAAGCGCGGCTTTTGTGTGTTGTATCTATTCATGAAAAAATATTTTCAATTGTAATTCTATCCTCTTGTGACGATAACTGCCATGATGTAATCAATCTATGGTATGAAAGAGGAGTTTCTAATCTATTGTTTAAATCGGTTTTATTTATTTTGGAATTGCTGTGTTAAATGTGCAATCTGAATTCATTGTGCTGAATATCATTGATTAGCTTATACTTGATCCTTTATTCCCTACTCAAAATATATTCAAACTTTTTTTATCTAAGATATTGTCAACTGATGAGTTACGAGAAAAGTAGATATACAGCTTTTATAACCTTATTACGGAAAACCAAAATCGATTCAGCCAATTTACTGCTTTATCATTATACCGGCTATTCTTGTTGCTATTTTATCCTTTAGCTTGATTCTGTGTCAACCAACCTAAAGATTAGAAAAGCAAAATACTATCAAAAATCAAGCTTGGCTTTAACTTTATAAATATATAGATGCGCTGGGTTGCCTATCTCGGATCTGCATACCTCACAAAAATAGCTAAATATATTTTATTCCACTAAGTTAATGACGATACTCTTTATAATCAACCATGTATTTTAAGCTTAGCAAAGCTAAGTAGAAGCGTTTTTTCCCCGGTTCCATCAAAATCTACTACCGCTTTTCTATTGCCGCCACTCTCATCAATCTTGCGTACGGAACCGATTCCGAATTTTTGATGCTCTACTTTCATACCTTCCTGTAGGTGTGTGGTATCGTCTGCTTTAAAATCTGCTGCCCCACTACTTGCCGATCTAACGGGGGGCTTTTTCTTAACATGTACTTCTTGTGCTCTTTGTCTTTTACCATCTTCTCGCATAGAGCGTACAAATTGACCTGTATAAGATCCCATTCGCACTGCAGGCTGTCGCTTGCTACCACTTTTTGAGATGTCGATGTATTCGCTATCGATATCATTTAAAAATCGGCTTGGCTCACAATTTCGAATGTTTCCAAATCGATAGCGAGTGGAGGCATAGCTCAAATGTAAGCGCTCTTTTGCTCTTGTGATGGCAACATAAAATAGTCGACGCTCTTCCTCAAGGTCCTCTCTACTACTGAGCATCATCTGAGAAGGAAATAAATCCTCTTCCATTCCTACCAAATACACATATCTGAACTCAAGGCCTTTTGACATGTGAATTGTCATGAGGGTCACCGTATCTTTGTCTTCCTTTTTGTCTTTGTTGTCCATGTCTGTGACCAAGGCAACATCTTGAAGAAAGGCATTTAAGCTTTTGTCTTCATTTTCAGGGTTGTCGGTAAATTCCTTCACCGCATTTAGCAATTCTTGCACGTTTTCGTAGCGGCTTAAGCCCTCTATGGTCTTATCCTCATAGAGCTCTTTTAGTAAGCCTGAGTTTTTGGCAGTGAAGTTGGCTACTTCGAAAGCATCTTTTCGCGTATTTTCCATCTGGCAACGCTTGATTAAGGTCACGAAGTTCTCCACTGAGCTTCCTGCTTTACCTTTTAGAAAGGTGCCGGCTTCTTGTAGGCTATCCCACAATCGCTTACCATTGTCAAAGGCATTGACCAAAATTTTATCTACAGAACCAGGACCTATGCCGCGCTTTGGTAGATTGATACATCTACGAAAAGCTTGCTCATCGTCAGGATTTACAATCATACGCAGGTAAGCCAAGAGGTCTTTGATTTCCTTCCGCTGATAAAATGAAAGACCACCTACGATTTTGTACTTGATATTATTTTTTCTTAATGCTTCTTCTATTGATCGCGACTGGCTGTTGGTTCGGTAGAGTACAGCAATTTCAGCATTTTTTAGTCCATCGCTAGCCTTTGCTTCAAAGATAGAGTTGGCCACAAGCTTACCTTCTTCAGCATCGGAATTGGCTCTTACCAATGGTATTTTAGCACCAGGAGCATTTTGAGTCCACACATTTTTCTGAAGCTGCCCTTTGTTTTTGTAGATCACCGAATTGGCGGCATTGACAATATTTTGAGTAGAGCGATAATTTTGCTCTAGTTTGATAACCTTGGTTTCAGGAAAGTCCTTCTCAAAATTGAGTATATTTTGAATGTCGGCGCCACGGAAAGCATAAATACTTTGAGCATCATCACCCACAACACAGATATTACGATGCACAGCTGAGAGCTTACGGGTTATCAGGTACTGCGAGATGTTTGTATCCTGAAACTCATCTACAAGCACATATCTAAATCGATGCTGATACTTATTGAGCACATCAGGATGATCGCGAAGCAATACATTGGTATTAAAAAGCAGGTCATCAAAATCCATAGCGCCCGCAAGGAAGCACCGCTCTACATATCGCTGATAGATCAATCCAAGCTTTGGACGCATGGCTTGTTCATCGTCCGATTGGGTGATGGGGTCGGCTTGGTACTGTTGCCACGACATCAGTCGGTTTTTTGCAGAAGAAATTCTACTTAGCACCATATTGACCTTGTATTGCTTATCATCAAGCTCCATTTCTTTTACGATCTGTCTTATCAACGTCTTTGAGTCGTCAGTATCGTAAATGGTGAAGTTTTGAGGATATCCGATTTTATCACTTTCGAATCTCAATATCCGAGCAAAAATACTATGAAAAGTGCCCATCCATACATTTCTAGCCTCATTTCCTACTACCTCTTCAATCCGCTCTCGCATTTCGCGCGCAGCCTTATTGGTAAAAGTAAGTGCCAAGATTTGAAATGGCTCCACATTATGCTCACGTATAAGGTGAGCTATGCGATAAGTAAGTACTCTTGTTTTTCCTGATCCTGCACCCGCTATGAGCATGCAGGGTCCTTCGGTGGTAACTACCGCTTCGTGCTGCGGCTCATTGAGTGATGATAAATATTCCATGGATACTTCCCCTCTTCTTTTTTTACATTCTGCATTGCAAATATAATAAGTTTTCATTCTCTTGAAGCATCCTTTCAGGGCTCAACACAATCAAAGCTTTAGGTTTAATTTTTGCGTTATAGTTTTTGCTTGGGATGAGGAAACAAATGAGCTGTGGGAAGATCTTGAGACTTCCTTTTTTTAAGCTGCCTGCGCTGGAGGTTATTTTTTTGATAAAGATTTGTAAATTGAAAATAATTCTTTTGAAAGACTTGAATATTTGTTTTTTACGAAAAAAAGAAGTGTTAATTTGGTGATTTAAGAAATAAAATTTTATGAAGATTGCAGTTATAGGATGTGGAAATATGGGCTATGCATTGATCAGAGGTATTCTGAGCGGCTACCCAAAGTTGAGTCAACTCGATGCAGTCGATGCGGTAGCAGAAATCTTTGATGGGTTCTCATTCCACGAAAAACTAAAAAAAAATGTAGTACTAGAGGAGGCTATAGCTGCAGCCGATGTGATCATGCTTGCCGTGAAGCCTGCCGATGCAGATGCACTGATCAGGCGCATGAAGCCACACTTGAGCAAGCAGCAGCGGATAGTTTCAGTGATGGCAGGCATTTCAACTACCAAGCTAGCGAGCAAACTGGGGGTGAGTAAAGTGGTGCGGGTCATGCCTAATTTGCCTGCGAAAATTCGGAAGGCCGTGCTTTGTTATTATGCCACGGCGGCACTCAGTGATGCTGAGCGAGCGGAGGTGGATCAAATTTTGAGTTGCTGTGGCAAGACAATTTTTGTGAGAGAGGAGGGGCTTCTTGATGCAGCCACTGCCATAAGCGGTACTGGTCCAGCTTATGTTTTTTTCCTAATGGATGTGATGATGAAGCAAGCTCGCTTCATGGGGTTTGATGAGGTGCAGGCGCAAGAACTGGTGATGTATACCTTGATGGGGAGTAGCGATCTGATCTATCATGAGGGGGTGTCGCCTCAAACATTGATCGCTAGGGTAGCATCTAAGGGAGGTACAACAGAAGCAGCCTTGCACGTACTTGAGCAGAAGGCTGTGGCCGATGATATTGGCAAGGCGATACAGGCGGCATTGGCACGATCGAAGGAATTGGGGAATAATGAAGCTTGAGTCGCATCCTCATCTCACGCAAAAAAAGAATAGTAATTCTTGTATAAGAGTAGATTTTGAAAGGTTTAAAAATGTAGAAAGTTGTTTTTTAAGATGATATTGAGTTTATTTAAAGCAAAAAATTTACATAGTATCCATGAGATGAGATAATCCGCTCACGGCACTAAGAACTTAAAGGATTAATTTTCTATAAAGCTCAAATTTTTTACATCCGCTATGGCTACCGTACAAAAACAACAAGAGGATTTTTTGCACTATTTGTGGCGATATCAATATTTTGAGAAGTCAGATTTGAAGACGGTGGGAGGGGATGTCGTCGAGGTCTTGCATCCTGGCTTTTGGAATGTAAATGCGGGTCCTGATTTTTTAAATGCTCGCTTGCTCATTGGTGGTATTCAGTGGCACGGCCATGTGGAGATCCATCGATATACGGGTGACTGGTTCGCACATAAGCATCATGAAGACAAGGCTTACGATAGTGTGGTGCTACATGTGGTTTGGTCTACCAAAGGCGTGGAACTGTCGCGCACCGATGGCAGCCCGATAGAGCAACTCGAGCTTACAGGGCGAGTGAATATGCAGCTTGTGGAAAAGTATCAGACAATGCTAGAAAAGCGGCATTTTATAGCATGTGAGCATTTACTAACTGATGAGGTGATGCGGTATTTTCCCCTGCAGCTTGAGAAAGCGCTTGCCGAGCGAATGGAGGAAAAGGCGGCTCAGGTAATTTCTCTTTACGAGAAGAATGAGCGTAATTGGGAAGAAACTGCCTATCAAGTGCTAGCTCAAAGCTTCGGTTTCAAGGTCAATAAGCAGACTTTTTTGGACTTAGCACAACTACTGCCGATAAAAATTTTGAAGAAACATCAAGATCAGTTGTTGCAACTGGAAGCATTGCTTTTTGGGGTTGGTGGTTTTTTAGATGATGCAAAGGACAGTTACCAAGAACAGTTGAAGTCGGAATTTGAATTTTTGCGCCATAAATATGGACTTAGCGCTACCTTAAGTCCCGAACAGTGGAAATATAGCCGCTTACGACCGCCAAATTTTCCTGAAATCAGAATCGCACAGCTAGCTCAATTGATTCATATCACGCCCCATTTTTTGGAGACATTTGTGGGCGATCAAGATGCAAGACTGTTAATTCAAAAACTGCGAGTGAAGCAAAGTATTTACTGGCAAATGCACTATGGATTTGGGAAGACATCGAATGCGAAAATTAGTAGCTTGGGTGCCAACTCAGCTGAAAACTTAATAATCAATACCCTTGTGCCTTTACGCTTGGCTTATTTGCGTTCTTTTGGCGGGGAGGAGGATTTACTTCCTGTGGTGGAACTATTGGAGCAGCTCAAGGCCGAAAACAATGGTGTCGTCAACCAATGGAAGGCTTTGGGTCTTACTATCAAAACAGCCTATCAAAGTCAGTCGGCTTTGCAGCAATACAATCGATTTTGCAAGGACAGAAGGTGCCTCGAATGCACCATCGGCTCTCGATTGCTTCGACCACAATCATGACCGATTTTCATTTTAATTTTGATCGCTTGATAAGGTAGGCATTGAGTACTTCATAAAAGCTATTCTGCGCATTTGCCTCTACGAAGTCGATCCTATACTGTGCGCACTTGAGCTTCATACGTTGATAGAATGCTCTCATGAGGTTCACATACTTTTCCTTCACATCATCGGGTCTGAGCTTCATTTTCTCACCACTTTCAATATCCACAAATTCATAGGGTCGATCATCAAACTGAAATTCACGCTCGGTAAGCGGATCCGTCACATGAAAAAGAATAATTTCATGCTTCTGGTGTTTCAGGTGTAAGAGCGCTTTGAAGAGTTCTTCCTCGTCCTCGTCGCCTGTAAACATATCGGTAAATAGAATGACTAGCGATCGCTTATGTATTTTTTGCGCTATTAAGTGTAGTGATTCAGAGGCCTTGGTGGGTCTTAGTTTAGAGGGACTATTGAGTAGATTTTCAAGCTCCGAGAAGCATTTTTGCATGTGAAGTCTAGTCGATTTTACCTCTGTCTGCAGCTCTATGCGGTCAGAAAAGCTAATCAATCCGAAGGCGTCTCGTTGTTTTTGCATCAGATAGCAAAGTGCCGCAGCGGTAAGCGCCGAGAATTTAATTTTTGCCTGACTTTCCTCAGGATAATGCATTGATGAAGAGTTGTCGATCACCAAATGACACCTCAAGTTGGTTTCTTCTTCATAGCTTTTGGTGTAGAAGCGATCCGTTTTGGCGTAAAGTTTCCAGTCGATGTGGCGTGTGCTCTCACCTGGATTGTAGATTTTATGTTCTGCAAATTCTACCGAAAATCCATGATAAGGTGATTTATGCATCCCTGTTATGAATCCTTCAACCATTTGCTTAGCCAAAAAATCAAGGCTAACTGTCTGTAAATCTTCTAGGCTTATTTTATGCATTTTTATAGTTGGGGTGATGATTCATTAGAAAGACTTTACAAAACCATCGTATCCATTTCTTTTAAGCTTTCTCAATGTTTTTTCTGCATCTTCTTGGTGGTGGAAGCTGCCTACCGATATGCGATACAGCTTGGTGCCACTATCATTGGTGCAGTGAATGAAATTTTTTTCGAATCCATCTTCTGCCAGTTTGAAGGCATAATCGATAGCAAACTTTTGTGTTTCAAAAGATGCTACCTGTATGCTAAACGCATCAATTTGTCGCTCGGTACCCCAGCGGCTATAAATTTTACCAGCCTTAAAGGTATTAGAAGGATAGCTTCTTGTGTTATTCTCAGGCAGTTTAACGGGAGGTGGCGGGTTATTATCTGCCGGTTGATTGGCTTGGTGAGATTCGTTTGCATTTTCCTCAAGTATCTCTACCGTTACCTTTACAATACCAGCATCGACCATGTCGATTTCTTTTGCCGCACGCAATGAGAGATCAATAATTCTACCCCTCACGAAAGGTCCACGGTCGTTGATGATGACGATGACTGACTTACCATTGAAGTCGTTGGTTACTTTCACTTTGGTGCCAAAAGGAAGCTTTCTGTGAGCGGCAGTAAGCTTGTTCTTATCATATTTTTCGCCGGAAGCAGTGGTTCTGCCATGAAATTTATTAGCATAAAAGGAAGCTTCCCCTCGGTAGGTTTGAGCCTCTAATTCATTGGATAAGAAAAAAATAGAGATAAAAAGAAGCGATGTGCTTAGCCTTGCTATAGCCTTATTCATGAGAAACGGGTTAAATAATTTTTCGATTTTTTGCTCAATTGTAAGTAAAATTAACACAAAATAATTAATATTGAACTCGAAAAGCGAGTTTAATCAAACTAAACGTAAGGGATTGTGGAAGATAATAAAGACAACGAAAGAAACGAAATTTATTCTCAACGAGTTAGAGCCGGCAAAAGGACTTACTTCTTTGATGTAAAAGCCACCCGGTCAAATGATTACTATCTAACCATTACAGAAAGCAAGCGCAAGTACGTAGGAGAAGATGATTTTGTATACGAAAAGCATAAACTTTTCCTATACAAAGAGGACTTTCTAAAATTTGCAAGTGCGCTTCAGGAAAGTATTGATCATATTAAGGAGGAGTTACTTCCAGATGTAGACTTTGAAGAGCTTGACAGAGTAAATTCAAATGACTCAAATTACGAAAACGAGGACAGTGATTTGAAGTGGGATTAATTCATATTTCTTTTATATGATTCGTAAAATTTTTAAGGCAATCAGGTAAAAATTCAATTATTATCTGTTGAAAGTTGTCAAAATTTCAAAAAGCTTCATTATGAGGCTTTTTTTCTTTGATGTCCATCATAATTTGTGACTACCTTTGCCATTAGCAAGATGCTACAAAATTTTGGTTTATTTTCAATCAATAAATCAAAATCAGTCACTCATTTCAAAAGCACGACAATAGATGTTAAGGAAACATATTCTTTACCTTTCGATAGGTATACTCGTATTCCTAGGTTTAGCTTGGTATTTTTCCAACATTTTCATCTATTTGGTTGTGTCTATTATCATAGCCGCTGTTTTACGGCCGGTGGTTGAGTTTTTATCTCGCATACAGTTTTACCGCCTTTCACTACCCCGTGCTTTAAGCGTATTGCTATCCTTCCTTTTGCTCATTGTCGTTATTACAGGTTTTACCTTTTTGTTTGTCCCTCTTGTTTCAGATCAGGTGTCTGTGCTTAGCGAAATCAACTATGAGTACCTTTTCTATCAAGCTTCCGGCCCTATTTTTACTTTAGAAGAATTGTTAATAGAATACAATGTTCTTGATATAGAAAAAGGATACTTAGTTGAAAACTTAAGAAATAATATCTTAAACTTTTTCTCTAAAACCGATTATAGCAGTCTAATTAACAATATTATTTCCTATACAGGTAGTTTTCTTGTGGGTTTATTTGCTGTGATCTTTATTACCTTTTTCTTGTTGTATGAAAAAGGGCTCATACGTAAGCAGATTATCTCTCTGATTCCTAATCAGTATTTTGAAGTAACTATTGCCGCAGTATTTAAGATTGAGCGACTTCTAAGCAACTACCTTTTAGGCCTTTTACTTCAAGTTTTTAGTATTTTCACTATTGCCTCAGTAGGTTTAAGTCTCTTTGGCATACGGTACGCGCTTACAATAGCATTATTTGCCGCTTTGGCGAATATTATCCCTTATGCAGGTCCTATTTTGGGGAGCACTTTTGGTGTGATCGTCACTTTAAGTACCAATGGTTTTTTTATGGAAACAGAAGAGATTCTCTTTTTGATTTTAAAAATTCTGAGTGTTTTTGGCTTTGTTCAGCTTATCGATAATATGGTATTACAGCCACTTATTTTCTCAAAAAGTGTAAAAGCACATCCTTTGGAAATTTTTGTGATTATATTTGCAGGCGGAACGCTCGGAGGCATTCCAGGTATGATTGCTGCTATTCCCGTCTATACGATTATTCGTGTATCAACTATTGAGTTATTTAAAGGATACCGTCAGTATAGTGTATTCAAAAGCCGAACGTAGCTTTTGTTTTTTCGTGAGATGAGGGTAGTAGCAAATCGAAAAGTAGAAAATTAGTATTTAGAAACAGTAGATAAATTATGGCACTTCAATGTGGAATTGTAGGATTGCCCAATGTTGGTAAATCCACTCTTTTCAATGCACTATCAAACGCAAAGGCCATGGCCGCCAATTACCCATTTTGTACAATTGATGCCAATGTTGGTGTGGTCAATGTGCCTGATACTCGCTTAGACGATCTGAAAGAACTGGTCAATCCTCAAAAAGTCATTCCTACAGTAATGGAATTTGTAGATATTGCAGGACTAGTAAAAGGTGCTAGCAAAGGAGAGGGCTTAGGTAATAAATTTTTAGGTAACATCAGAGAAGTAGATGCCATTATTCATGTGGTTCGCTGTTTTGAAGACGACAATATTACCCATGTTGCGGGTTCTGTTGACCCTGTATTTGATAAAGGCATCATTGATAATGAGCTTCAGATCAAAGATTTAGAGACAGTAGAGAAGCGCATTCTTAAAAATGCCAAAATTGCCAAATCTGGTGATGCCGCTGCCAAGAAAGAGATCGCATTGCTAGAGGTGATCAAAAAGCATCTTGAAAATGAAGAAAATGCTCGAAGTCTAAGCCTCGATGAAGATGGCGAAGCATTACTCAAAGAAATGAATTTGCTTACTGCAAAGCCCGTCATTTACCTTTGTAATGTAGACGAAGGCTCTCTTCCTGACGGAAATGCGCTGGTGGAAGCTTTTAAAGATCACGTCAAAGACGAAGGAGCACAAGTAATTGTAGTTTGTGCTGCCATAGAAAGCCAAATCGCGGAGCTGGAAGATCCTGACGAAAAATCAATGTTTCTTGAGGAGTACAATCTAAAAGAATCAGGTTTAAATCAGCTCATCCGTGCTTCTTATGCATTATTGGATCTAATTACTTATTTCACTGCAGGAGAGAAAGAAGTAAAGGCTTGGACTATCCGAAAGGGATGGAAAGCACCCCAAGCGGCAGGAGTTATTCACACAGACTTTGAAAGGGGGTTTATAAAAGCTGAGGTGATTAAGCTAGAAGATTATAAGACCTTTAAAACTGAAGCATTAATAAGAGAAAAAGGTAAATTAGCGATAGAGGGTAAGGAGTATGTTGTGGAAGATGGTGACATTATGCATTTTAGATTTAATGTGTAATTGAGCTGCCTCTCAAAGGTAATATCTTTTTCTATTAAGCTAATTAACTCTTATTTATGCTGTTTTTATTGAAAAGATGGCTTATATGTGTTATAATTGCGTATAAATTTTTATACACCGAATCATTTATTAAAACCTTACTATTTTGAGAGTTAGAATCGTATTTTTACTGAAAAACAAAGGTTCATTTATTCCATTTCACCACCAATATCTATTAGCCCAATTAGTTAAAGGTGTCATTGTGAAAGGAGGACGAGAAGAATACTTTGATTATGAATTTTACAATTTTAGTGGATTAAAAGGACAAACAAAGATTAGTCGTAATGGCTTGCATTATTACTCTACCAAAGTAACCCTTGTATTGTCTTCGCCAAACAAAGACTTTATCGACTATTTCCTTGAGGAGCTTTTCAAAATCCCTCAGGTAGACATTGGTAATCTTTATTTGACACCACTCAATGTAGAAAAAGAACAATTGCCAGAGTTTGGCGAATCCATGACTTACATCTGTATTTCGCCTACCGTACCTTTGGAGCCTTCTTTTTATGATATGGAAGGAAAGAGATTTGTATCGCCAGAATCTGATCACTTTAGTGATCGGCTTTATGAGTCTACTACGGCTCGAATGGAGAAAATTGGTAAGTATACGCCAGAGCAATTAGATTCTTTCTTTAAGTTTCAGGTAGTTCCAGATCAAGGTTATTTAAATAAAATAAAGGAAAGCCAAAAGAAATTTGCTAGGATTTATCCGATGTATCATCAAGATGTAAAATATGAGGTAAGAGGATACACCTTTCCATTTACCCTTTATGCAGCACCGGAGGTTCAAGAATTCGTGTTCATTTGTGGATTAGGAATGTTTGCTAATAAAGGTTTTGGTATGCTAGACTTAGCCAATGTAGATCCTTCTAATCGTACAGAAGAGTATCAGTTTAACAATCCAGCTCATGAAGAAAAGAAAGAAACTACCTATCCTACACCTAACGTAAAAAGGCAGGATGGTATTTAAATACAATAAAAAAACCAGCATCAGCTGGTTTTTTTATGTCTTTCTACATTATCCTTGTTAGGCTTCTTCCTCAACTAATAGCCGTACTTACCTAATGTGCTTGATACCCGAAAGCCGATACAATGCTAGCTATATACAGCTTAAGTGCTTTTAGATCCCTATGAATAAGAGAGGCCTCTCATGAAAAATACCCTCAAATTCACTTAATCTAGTTAATAGTTTTTAT
>JAFIEW010000056.1 GCA_020832375.1 Cyclobacteriaceae bacterium | reverse complement strand
TGCACTTCAAATTTAAAAAATCAACAACCTTTACACACTTTTTAGGACAGTATCGTTTATGATCTAATTATCCATCACGATCGATGTAGCATTCAAAAAAAGCCCATATTAAAATGGGCTTTTATATTTTTCTTAGCAATTTTATTAGCCTTAGAAATTGATCATTATAGCTGAGAAGCTTAAGAATTAAAGTTATAATTCGAGTAAGAAATCTTTTTATTCTTAACGTTGAACTGGATATAGCTGAAATATGATATTTTCTAAGGTATAAAGTATTAGATTTTTTCGAGTAGTTCTTCCCATTCTTTAGATTTAGCAGCCAATTCAGATTTAACTGAAGTGTATTCTTTATTTTTTTCTTTAAGCCTATTTTCGTCTTCGTAAATTTCTGGATTTGTCAAGTCACTTTCAATTTCTGAAACGCGAGATTCTAAAGATTCTATTTCGATTTCTATTTTTTCAATTGCTCTTTTTAGGTGAGCATCAGGCTTTGCTTGTTTAGTGGGTGCATTTTTCTGAGGCTTTGGTTTATTTTTTTTGATTTCTTCCTCTTCAAGCTGTTTTAATAGCTTCTCATCAGCCTCTTTTTCACGCTGCCATTCTTTGAATTCTAAATAGGTACCAGGGTACTCTTTGATCTCTAAATCCTCAATATACCAAATCTTATTTGCGATACGCTCAATAAAATATCTATCGTGTGATACTGCGACGTAGGATCCTTGATATTGAGACAGGGCTTGAATTAAGATGTTTACTGACTGAAAATCAAGATGGTTAGTAGGTTCATCAAGTAGTAAAAAGTTGGCTTCCGAAAGTAGCGTTTTAGCAAGTGCTACTCTTGACTTTTCACCTCCTGAAAGTACTTTAATCTTCTTGTATACATCATCATCTGTAAATAAAAAGCATCCTAACACATTTCTAAGTTCAGTTTCTGATCTTCCAGATCCCGACTGCTTCAGTTCGTCTAGAATCTCGTTATCAACAGTTAGCGCTTCAAGCTGATGCTGTGCATAAAATGTTTGAATGACATTATGCCCTTCTTTTCTGTTCCCTTCATGAGAAGGATCATCTCCCGCTATGATGCGTAATAGGGTAGATTTTCCTTTTCCATTAGCTCCTATTAGAGCGATTTTATCTCCTCTTCTGATTTGAGCTGAAGTATTTTTTAAAATAACATTTTCCCCATATGCCTTACCTACTTGATCAAGTGTGATCACCTCTTTTCCTGAAGGTGTTTTGAAGTCAAAACTAAAATTTACTGCAGCATTATCATGCACTACATCTTCAACTCTATCAAGCTTGTCAAGCGCTTTTACTCTTGATTGAACCTGCCGTGCCTTTGTAGCTTTGCTTCTGAATCGCTCAATAAATCGTTCAGTTTGTTTGATTTGTTTTTGCTGGTTTTCAAAAGCATTTTTTTGTATCTCTTGCCGTAGACCTTTCTCTTCAAGGTAGTTGTTATAATCTCCTTCGTATACGTTTAGCTTGGCAAATTCTACTTCAACGATCCTATTAATTGTTCTATTTAAAAACTCCCTATCGTGTGATACCACAATCACAGCTCCGCTGTATGTTCTTAAATAATTTTCTACCCACTCAATACTAGGTAAATCCAAGTGGTTGGTAGGTTCATCTAGCATGAGTAAAGAAGGTTGTTGTAGGAGCAACTTAGCTAGCATAACTCTCATTCTCCAACCTCCAGAGAAGGTACGCAGAGGCCTTTCTAATTCAATCGTCTTAAATCCTATACCTTCAAGTATTTCTTCTGCCTTGGATTTTAACGTATATCCGCCGAGGGTTTCATAGCGTTCTTGTAGGGATGTTAATCTATCTACCTGACTCTCATGGTAATTAGCTTCCATTTCTGCAAGTACAGAGTCTATTTTACTTTGAAGCTCTAATACCTCGTCAAAAGCTTCAAGAGCCACTTCCAATATGCTTTTATCAGATTGATAAGAAAGCATATCTTGATTTAAAAAACCAATAGTACAATCTTTGCTTTTGGATATTTCTCCACCAGTAACTTGATAGTCTCCGTTAATCAGTCTTAATAGAGTAGTTTTTCCGGTTCCATTTTTGCCAATTAGGCCTATTCTTTCACCTGGTTTAATATGTAGTGAAGCCGCATCATATAAATAACGGTCACCGAGTACATAATCTAAATTATTTATTGCAATCATAGTGAGCAAATTTAATCAAAAGCTTGAGGTATTTTATAATGAAATACCTAATTGTTTGCATCTACTGGTGTAAATCAGTGTAGAAATAGCATTTTAGATAAGAAGTATCTTCAAAGCAAAACGTAATTGAGTTGTATCATTTAAAATATGATATCGTTATTATTGCTTTGAGCTGCTTTTCTTAGTGACTTTTAGAATTGAGTTGAATTAAATATAAAAAATATTGTACCTTTGAGCCGAATTAAAGCCAACTGATCAAAAAATCTTCTTCTATTTTGAAAAAAAATCAAGATAAGAGGAAGTTTTATTGACATTATTCAGCTTAATTTATTTTCTTTGCACAGAATTTTAACTATTAAAGATTTACCGATGTCTGAAATTGCACAAAAAGTTACGAACATTATCGTTGATAAGTTAGGGGTTGAAGAGTCAGAAGTAAAGCCGGAGGCTAGCTTCACTAACGATTTAGGAGCTGATTCTTTAGATACTGTAGAGCTTATTATGGAGTTTGAAAAAGAATTTGACATTCAGATTCCAGATGATCAGGCAGAGCAAATCGCTACTGTAGGACAAGCTATCTCTTACCTTGAAGCCAACGCTAAGTAAGAGTTTTTTTAACACGCAAATTTGACTTATGAATTTAAGAAGAGTCGTAGTTACAGGTTTAGGAGCACTCACTCCTCTTGGCAATGATGTTTCCTCCTATTGGCAGGGATTGTCCTCTGGTGTAAGTGGAGCCGCTCCTATTACAAGGTTCGACGCTGATAAATTCAGAACTAAGTTTGCTTGCGAGCTAAAAGGATGGGATCCATTAGATCACTTCGACAGAAAAGAAGCGAGAAAAATGGATCCTTTCACGCAGTATGCTATGGTAGCTGCTGATCAGGCCGTAGTAGACTCAGGATTGGATTTAGATAAAATCGATCTTGATAAAGCCGGGGTAATTTGGGGATCTGGTATAGGTGGGCTTTACACTTTCCAGCAGGAAGTTCAAAACTTTGCAGCTGGCGATGGTACTCCGCGATTTAATCCTTTCTTTATCCCGAAGATGATTGTCGATATTTGTAGCGGTCATCTATCTATCAAATACGGCTTCAGAGGTCCTAATTTTGTCACGGTGTCTGCATGTGCTTCCGCAACTAATGCAATCATTGACGCATTCAATTACATCCGACTAGGTAAAGCGGATGTTATGATAACCGGTGGTAGTGAGGCTGCAGTAACAGAAGCAGGTGTGGGAGGTTTTAATGCTATGAAAGCGCTTTCTGAAAGAAATGATTCTCCAGAGACAGCTTCTCGCCCGTTTGATAAAGACAGAGATGGTTTTGTACTTGGTGAAGGTGCTGCGTCACTTATTCTTGAAGATTACGAACATGCGATAGCTAGAGGAGCAAAAATATATGCTGAGGTTGCAGGTGGAGGTATGTCTGCGGATGCTCATCATATTACAGCTCCGCATCCTGAAGGTCACGGTGCTATTAAAGTAATGAAAAACGCTATCGAAGACGCTGGAATGCCAGCCTCAGAGATTGACTATATTAATGTTCATGGAACTTCCACTCCGCTTGGTGATATTTCAGAGTCCAAGGCTATTAAAGAAGTATTTGGTGAACATGCATATAATCTGAATATCAGCTCTACTAAATCAATGACTGGCCACCTCTTGGGTGCAGCTGGTGCGATTGAAGCAGTGGCAGCTATACTTAGTATTGTAAACCAAGAAGTACCGCCTACGATCAATCACTTTACTGATGATGAGTCGTTCGATCCTAAACTTAATTTTACTTTTAATAAATCTCAAAAGAGAGAAATTAGAGCTGCTTTAAGTAATACATTTGGGTTTGGTGGTCATAATACCTCTGTTATTTTCCGAAAATTTGATCAATAAGTGAACGTTTGGTTTAAGTTTCTTAAAAGAGCATTCACTCATTATTCATATGAAGATAAAAGGCTTCAGGAAAAGATATTTACTATATCTGGCCTGAAGCCTTTTAATTTGTCCTTATATTATCTTGCTACCTGCCATTCTTCCGTGGCTAAAATCTCACCAGGTGGGATTAAAGAATCCAACGAAAGGTTAGAATACCTGGGAGATGCCATCTTAGGCGCTATTGTTGCTGATTTCTTGTTTTTAAATTATCCCTACAAAGAAGAAGGTTTCCTTACAGAAATTAGATCTAGAATCGTAAATCGTGAATCTTTAAACCTTCTTTCTAAAAAAGTTGGTATTGCAAGCATAACCAGATTTTCTGCTGGCGGTAAAAACACTCATAAATCTATTTTTGGTGATGCCTTAGAAGCTTTTGTTGGTGCTGTTTATCTTGATCACGGATACGAAGGCTGTCGAAGTTTCGTCATTGATAAGTTAATCGAACCTCATATTGACATCGATAAATTGATCAATGAAAATTTAAATTATAAATCCTTAATTATTGAGTGGGCTCAAAAAGAAAATAGAGCTTTGGCTTTTGAAGTTAGTGAAAAAAAATCAAAAGGTATCTATAAACAATTTGAGGCTACAGTTATTCTAGAAGGGAAAGAAATAGGCATTGGCCATGGTTTGAGTAAGAAAAAGGCTGAACAAAATGCCGCACACAAAACATGTGAAGAACTAAATATATTGTCCTCCTAATTTTTAATTTCCATAGGGTATTACCCTTTTCCTATATCAGGATTTTTGTATCACTTACTGATATTAGCGATTGTTTAACTATAACAGATATAGTGTAATTTCCTCTGGGTTAAGTAATATGTTTTTCTCAACAATGGGTTAATGCTATTCTCTTTCTTAATATTAGTAGACCTATACTGTTAGCTTGTACTAAGAAAAAGATATACGATACGTAATATTTTTCTTTCCTATCTTCGCAAGGTCGTTTTTGGTAATTTGTGTTGTTTGTTTTACGAACAATTAGAGCATTGTGGTCTTTATAATAGATCGAAATTAAATATTTATGAAAAGAAAAGAAATTCTAGTAGGCTCTGCATCTTTAAACCAAACTCCCATAGACTGGGATAATAATACAAAAAATATACTATCTGCGATTTCAGAGGCAAAAAAGAGGTCTGTAGCCTTACTCAATTTGCCAGAACTGTGCGTTACTGGATATGGATGCGAAGATTTGTTTTTATCTGACTGGATTTACCAATCTTCTATAATAGAATTTCAAAATATCTTACCGCATACCCTTGGAATTGCCGTTACTATTAATCTACCCATGATTTTCGAAGGTCGTCGTTATAATTGTTCGGCGCTATGTAGTGATGGTGAAGTATTGGGGATTTACGCGAAGCAAAATTTAGCTAAAGATGGTGTGCACTATGAGCCGCGTTGGTTTGATGAGTGGCCAGTTGGTAAGGTGGAATCCATTAAGCTAGGAGAAAGGACCATACCATTTGGCGATCCTGAATTTAAAATTGGTGATTTTAGAATTGGCATTGAGATTTGCGAAGATGCTTGGAGAGCTGATCAAAGGCCTGCCCATCGGCTTTACCAGGTGCGTAAGGTTGATATTATTCTCAATCCTAGTGCAAGTCACTTTTCACTCAGCAAAACCAACTCAAGAGAACGTATGATTCTCGAGGTTAGTAGTCGCTATAATAAAGCTTATGTTTTCACAAATTTAATAGGGAATGAGGCAGGTAGAATCATATATGATGGTGAAAGCATGGTGTATTTGTCTGGCCGCAGACTTGCATCATCACCTTTGTTAGGTTTTAAAAACTTTTACTTGACTACAGCTACTATTGATTTTGACGACTATAGTAATAGTAAGGGGGGAGATGATAAGCAGGGGCTTTCCAAAAATGAAGAAATCAACGCATGTTTAAGGCTAGCTTTGTTTGATTATCTTAGAAAAAGTAGGAGTCGAGGGTTTGTCTTGTCTTTGAGCGGTGGAGCTGACTCAGGCATGTGTGCAATCCTGGTATCTGAAATGCTTAAAAAAGCTATTGCTGAGCTAGGGATGGATGATGTAAAAGCTCTTTTTCCTTTTTTGAGACAAGACTCAGATCATGTCCATGAACTTATGCATGATCTTTTAACCTGTGCTTATCAGCGTACTAAAAATTCTTCTGAGGCCACCTTTCAGGCTGCCAAGGCCATAGCTACTGATATTGGTGCTACCTTTTATCATTGGAGCATAGATGATGAAGTGAGCTCATACACAAGGAAAGTAGAGCAGGCGATCGGCAAAAAGCTAAATTGGGATACTGATGATATTACGTTGCAAAATATCCAAGCTAGAGCCCGATCACCGATTATTTGGATGCTTGCAAATAAAAAGAATGCACTATTGCTGACTACCTCAAATAGAAGCGAGGGAGATGTAGGATACACTACCATGGATGGCGATACTTCTGGATCTATAGCGCCTATAGCGGGTCTTGATAAGCCTGCGGTGAGAAGCTATCTGAAATATGCTGAAGCTGAGCTTTCTTACAACGGATTAAGCTTGGTCAATGGTTTACAGCCTACAGCAGAACTTAGGCCAGGTGTAAATAAACAAACTGATGAGGATGATTTGATGCCTTATGAGTGGATGCTAAAGATTGAGCGATTGGCAATTGGGAAATACTACTCTCCTTTGCAAGTTTTAGAAAACCTTCAAGAGGAAAGGGGGAGCTTTAGTCAAAATGAAATTCTTAATTTTATCATTCGCTTTTATAGTTTATGGTCTAGAAATCAGTGGAAAAGAGAGCGATTTGCTCCCTCTTTTCATATTGATGAGTTCAATACTGATCCACGTTCGTGGTTTCGTTTTCCGATATTAAGTAGCGCGTACAATAGAGAACTAGACGTATTGAAACAAATGTGTAATTGATTTTTTTATCAAAGGATTATTAAAGCTATGAGAACCATCCATTATAAAAAACATTTGTTATCGTTTTCATTCCCTGCAGGCACTTCTAGAGGCATTATGTACCATAAGCCAACATGGTTTGTATTTACAAGGGATGAAAACGGTATTCAGAGCATAGGCGAATGTAGTCCTTTGCCTGGATTAAGCCCTGAATATCAAGATGATGATCAATATGAAATGTTATTGGCACATTGGGTTAAAGAGTTTCAAATGCATTTGGACGGAGATTTAAAAGAGCTTAAAAAGCAAAACAGTAGGGATACCTTGTTTCTTCAATTAGACATGCCCTCATCGATTAGCTTTGGACTTGAGTGCTTGCTTGATCATGAGTTAAATTCTCATTCCACGCAAATAGGTTATTCGGGCAGTTTTCAGCAAGGGAAAGAGATTCCTATCAATGGCCTTATATGGATGAATGACCGCGACCATATGTGGCGCCAAATGCAAGAGAAGATAGAAGCTGGCTTTCGATGCATTAAAATGAAAATCGGAGCAATTGATTTTGATGAAGAGCTCCGCTTACTCAAGGATTTACGTTCTAACTTTGGTCATGAAATTACCCTGAGAGTAGATGCCAATGGGGCTTTTAGCCCAAAAGATGCTTTAATTAAGCTAGATCGATTATCAACAGTGGATTTACATTCCATAGAGCAGCCTATAGCAACTAAACAGTGGGACGAAATGGCTTATCTAGTATCACGCACCCCTATTCCTATTGCTTTAGATGAAGAGTTGATCGGACTCGATGAGCAGTATAAACTTTCTTGTTTGGATCAAATTAAGCCACATTATATCATCTTGAAACCAAGCCTATGCGGAGGTATAGGGGCAAGTAAAAGATGGATTCATTATGCTGAGTCTAGAGGGATTGACTGGTGGATTACTTCGGCACTAGAATCCAATGTTGGTTTGTATGGTATTTGCGAATTAACATCACAATACAAAAATGACTTACCTCAAGGTCTGGGTACTGGCCAACTCTATACAAATAATATCCCTTCACCGCTAAAGGTTGAAAATGGTTTTATTCGCTATCAATCAGCTCAAAATTGGAAATTTGATGCGATTCTTGATGAATAACTTTAAGTGGCTATACAACCTAACCACATATTCTATTAATTTTACTAAATAATTATGGTAAATCTGGCTTTTGTTATGAGGTTTATCGTATAGATTGGTTGAATAAACTATATTTTTACACATTAATTTTGCGCTTAGCTTAAAGAAATAAAAAACATTATCTATGGTGTACTCACTCATTACCGGTGCTAGCAAGGGAATAGGTAAAGCGATCGCTGAAAAGTTTGCTCATGAAGGTCATAATCTTTTGCTGGTTGCTCGGTCAGAGAGATTATTGTTAGATCTTGCTTCTGATTTGAAAGAGAAGTACCGTGTTGAAGTAGAGTATTTGGCCATTGACCTTCTAGCAAAAAATGCAGCTGATCGAGTTTACAACTGGTGTGCTGACAATGATTACACGGTTAAAGTTTTGGTAAATAATGCAGGCTTTGGGCTATATGGCCCTATGCTTGATTTACCAGCTGATGAGCAAGAAGATATGCTTCAACTTAATATTAATTGCTTGGTGAAGATGTGTCGATTATTTTCGGATTCTATGAAAACATTAAGCCAATCTACTATTATCAATTTAGCTTCGATAGCGGCTTTTCAAGCTGTACCTGGCTTTGCAGCTTATGCTGCTTCCAAGACCTTCGTGCTTAATTTTAGCAAGGCACTTCATGAGGAGTTGAGACCCCACGGTGTCCAGGTAACTTGTTTGTGTCCAGGACCGACTCAGTCTGATTTTTTTTCAAGGGCTGGTGTGCAAGAGGACTCTCTGGCATTAAAGAGCCTTCTTATGAGTACGGAAGAGGTTGCAGAGATTACTTACAAACATCTGAATACTGGAAAAAGAGTGATTATTCCAGGGTTGAGTAATAAGATAGGTGTGTGGGCGAGTAAATTGACAAGTACAAAAATTATGGGAAAGATCACGTCAAGTGCTTTTAAAAAGGCATAGTGCGCGTATGTTACTGTTCATGAATAACAAAATTCGGCTACATATACCTACTCATTAGCAACTCTCTACACTTTTTCATTCCCGTACTTGCCTTTTCAGCGATAAAATGTAGTTTGGTACGATAGGGTACTTCCGGAATTTGCGGATCGACTACAATCACAGGTTTATCTTCAGGTAAATAGTCTAGAAGGCCTGCCGCGGGATAAACTGCAAGCGAAGTGCCTATTACAAGTAGAATATCTGCCATAGCAACTTGTGCAGATGCCAACTCAATAGCGGGTACGGGTTCACCAAACCATACGATATGTGGTCGAAGTTGAGAGTTTTTCTCGCATTTATCACCAAGAAGAATAGGCTTCTCTCCCAATTCATAGACCAGATTTGGATCTACAGTCGATCTAGCTTTTGATAGTTCACCGTGAAGATGGATGACTTTATCAGAACCAGCTCTTTCATGTAAATTGTCTACATTTTGGGTGATGATCTGAATATCAAAATAACTATCTAAGTCAGCAATTATTTGATGTCCTATATTCGGTTGGCAATGATGCGCTTGCTTTCTGCGTTGGTTATAGAACTCTAAAACTAACTCAGGATTTTTTTTCCAACCCACAGGACTAGCTACTTCCATTACGTCATGGCCTTCCCATAAGCCTCCAGAATCCCTAAAAGTAGAAATCCCGCTTTCTGCGCTAATACCCGCACCAGACAAGACACATAATCTTTTTTTCTTCAAAACCTGTAGTTTTTATGCTTAAATTAATTGTAAGTATGTATAGTGCTTTATAAAATATTCCTAAACCAATACTTCAGCGATGTACTAGATAGACATTTCACTATGTATCATACTAAGGATTTAGTATGTATGTTCGATTGAAACAATTATATGCTGATACTAGCAAAATACTTTAAATCCTTAATTTTTGCAAGTATATATGCCTTAGATTTGAGAATAGTTAGAACCCTAAAACTTTTCTAACTCGGCCCAAAGTAACACTAGCAATTTCTCTGGCTTTAGCTTCTCCTTTTTTTAACTCTTCTTCCAACTCCTGTTGATGTGACATATAGTAATCGAATCGTTCTCTTTCTTGAGTAAATTGATCCCTTATCACTTCAAAGAGAGCTTGCTTTGCATGGCCATATCCATAGTTTCCTCCTTCGTAGTTTTTTCTCATTTGCTCAACTTCTGAGGGCGAGGCAAGTAATCTATATAGCGCAAAAACATTGCAGTTATCGGGGTTTTTAGGTTCTTCCAGTGGAGTAGAATCAGTTACGATTTGCATTACATTTTTACGAAGCTTCTTTTCAGGTAAAAAAATATCAATGTAATTTTGATAAGATTTACTCATCTTTTGGCCATCGATACCTGGAATAGTCATAACATTCTCATCTATTTTGGACTCTGGTAGTACAAAAATATCACCATACTGATGGTTGAAACTTCCGGCAATATCACGAGTCATTTCTAAGTGCTGTTTCTGGTCCTTACCCACGGGTACTAACTCTGCGTCGTAAAGTAAAATGTCAGCTGCCATTAGTACAGGGTAAGTAAATAGGCCTGAATTAACTTCTGCTAACTTAGCACTCTTATCTTTAAAGCTATGGGCGTTTTGCAGCATTGGTAAAGGGGTGAAGCAATTTAGGTACCAAGAAAGCTCACATACCTCAGGCACTTTTGACTGACGGTATATCAAGTTTTTGCTGGTGTCTAAGCCAAAAGCTAACCACGCGGCTGCCACGGCAAGCGTATTTTCTCTGCGCTGATCTGCTTCTTTGATGCTGGTGAGTGAATGTAAATCTGCAATGAAATAAAAGCACTCTTTATCAGGAGATTTACTCAATTCAATGGCTGGCTTGATAGCGCCTAAAATATTACCCAAATGAGGTCTTCCTGAACTTTGAATACCTGTAAGTAGTCGAGTCATAAGTACTTGTTTTATTACGAAGCGTGATTTAATACTGTATTTCTAATCCTTTTTACAGTTGTTTTATATCTTCCCTTTTCAAAAGACTTTTCAAACCATAATCCAATCAATCAGAAATTAGTACTAAGAATTTCAATTTAATTTTGCGTACGTGATGAACTGGATCTTCCGACCAATAAAAAATACCCAATTGATGATCTTCTGTCAGTGGTATTGTAGTGAAATGTAAAGGAGTTAGACTAATAATCTACCTGTAAACTTGAATGCAAAAATACACATTTATTCATCAAAATCGACGTTTTAATCTGTTTCCTGCAATTATTTCTAGCGTAAAACTTAAGAGTGTAAAGTGATAGTTGATTTTTCCATTTTGGATATTTAATCTTAAACACATAAGTGACTTATGTATTCATCAGGATGATTATATTTTCTAAATTTGACCTATATTTATGGAGCGGTTGCTTTGTTTGAATTAATACTGACGGTGATCATAATTTTTCTATTGCTAAGTTTTTAAATAATTTCGTAGCAATCAGTTGTTATTTTTAATTTTTCAAGCTCCTTAAATTAAGTATCGGTTGATGGGGTAAGCTTAATAAAGTAGAATCAAGCAAGTTTTAAAAGATGATAATAAATTTCCGATTAGATTTTTTAAGAGGTATTCTGATGACCTTCTTACTGTTGTTTACTTTTGTACATTGCAATTCTCAGTATGATAGGGAAGGGGTATTTTTCTTAGAAAAGAATATTCATAAAGAAGAAATTTTGGAGGCCGATAGTCTGGTGAGGTTTACTTTTCACTTAACCAACGCTGGTCCTGAAGTGGTAGAAATACAGGAGGTTATTGTAGATTGCGGTTGTATCTTGGTAAATGCACCACAAGGCTCTCTTAGTAAGGGAGCAAAAGCTCAGATTCATGTAGACTATGAGGTTTATGGTCGTCCGGGGCCATTTGAGAAGGTTATTCAGGTTGTGTACGCAGATGATTCTATGCCGGTAGATACGCTTTTACTGAGTGGTAACGTACGTCCCGTTATACGGCAGCCCCAAAAAGAGCTGAGGTATAAAACAGGTAACCTTCATTTTCCTTATTCTACACTTAATTTAGGCATTGTCACAACAAAGGACAGTCTGACTAGGGCTTACGAATTATATAATGCAGGTGAAGATACCCTGATCTTTGCTAAGCACATCCCATCTCATCCCTCTTTAAAACTATGGGTTGAACCATTAAAACTTCCCCCAGGTGAGCTAGGTACGCTCCGAGTGAAGTTAGATTCCATTGATTTTAATATGTTGGGTTTTAATCTTATTGCAGCTGAAATTCCTACAAGCGAATTTGATGAGCCGAATAAACCGATTAATATTCAATTCTCTTTGGTAGAGTATTTTCCGCCTATTCCAGTCAGTCAATTAGCTAATTACCCCCTTGCTGACTATTTAAATACTGAGCTTAGAGCCAATCAGGTAGTAGATACGGCAACTTTCGAGTTTCCTATATTCAATTCAGGCGGTAGTGATCTAAACATTCACAAAGTAGAGTTGGGATGTGGATGTCTAAATTATGATTTGGCTAGTAGAACCATTGCTCCTGGAGACTCTACGATTTTAAAAATTCAAATGACAACGGATGATGACAAAGGGGTGTCTTATAGACAAGCAACAGTTTTTACCAATGACCCTCGAAATCCTCATCAGTCTTTGATGATGCGAGCTGCAAAAAAATAAAGGAAGCTGTTTAAGCTTCCTTTATTATCTTTTAGAGCTTCTATTAAGCTACTCTTTCTTTAGCTACCCATACATTTTCTTTGTAGTCTTGGCCAGCTGTTAGTATAATGCGTAACGGGTTAGGAGCAAGAGTAATTCTCACGGCTTGATTAGGGAAGTCGTCCGCTTCTACCAATACACCTTGGGTATTTTCCACATCTGAGAGCTTTCCTTTTACTTCTATATATTTATCTGCCAAATAGGCAGTTGCCAATAAGACATCATTGTCAGGGCAGAACTCATCATGAACTTCGTGGAGAGCATCTTCTAAAAAGTCGCCATATTGCTCATTAAAATCATCTTCTAAGTCATGAAGTTCATCTTCTAGTAGCTCGTATGTAGGATCGTTGTAGTCGAGCGTAGACAGTTTTGTTTTGATTTCGGCCAATTTCTCAACCGATTCATTGAGCTTATTAATATCCATAAATAAATTTGTTGTGTTCGTTGATACAAAGGTCTAAAGCCTATTCATCTAAAGCAAATAAAATACCGAAAACTCCGCATTATGTTTATATTTTTCAATGTAAGGAATGGTTAGCTGATTAAGTAAATATTTTTCCGATGGTTTGATTTTTGTGGAATGAAGACTGAGTTGGTTTTTCTGTCTCATCTTGTGGGGTTTTGATTTCTAAAAATTGCTTGTTATACTAATATTTTTTAATTTGAGACTAATTTTATTAATGTTCTCGTATATGAGGCCAGTAGCAATCAAATAACAAACAATCATGGAGAATTCATTTGCTTTAAATACTAAGAAAACAGAAGGGAAGTCTGATTTTCTTCCTATCAAAGGAACTGATCATGTAGAATTTTATGTGGGTAATGCCAAGCAGTCGGCCTATTTTTATCAATCTGCTCTCGGTTTTGAGCTCGTAGCTTATGCCGGACCCGAAACTGGAATGAGAGATCGTGTTTCTTATGTTTTATTTCAAGGGAAAGTACGTATCGTGCTCACCTCAGCTTTGAATCCTGATCATCCGATTAGTGAGCATGTCAAATTGCATGGCGATGGTGTGAAAGTATTTGCATTGGAGGTTGATGATGCTGTGTCCTCATTCCACGCAACTACAAAAAGAGGTGCAGCTGTAGCTGCCGAGCCTGAAGAAAAGAAAGATGAGCACGGGACAGTAGTGACTTCTTCAATAAAAACTTACGGTGACACTTGGCATACCTTCGTAGATCGTTCTGATTATCGAGGGCCATTTCTGCCTGGATATGTTGCTAAAAAGGGAATCCCTCAAGTAAAGCCTATTGGGCTAAAGCATATTGATCACTGCGTAGGAAATGTAGGTTGGGGGGAAATGAATAAGTGGGTGAAATTTTATGAAGAGGTAATGGGTTTTAAATTGTTGATCACTTTTGACGATAAGGATATTTCTACGGAATACACGGCATTGATGTCTAAGGTGGTTAGCAACGGTAATGGATTTATCAAATTCCCAATCAACGAGCCAGCTGAGGGTAAGAAAAAATCGCAAATCGAAGAGTACATTGATTTTTATCATGGGGCTGGCGTACAGCATTTGGCATTGGCTACGGACGACATTATCACCACCGTTGGTGAGATGAGGGCTCGAGGAATCGACTTTTTGGAAGTTCCTGCAACTTACTATGATGATCTTTTGGATAGAGTAGGTAGTATTGAGGAGGAACTGAAACAACTTAAAGCTTTGAATATATTGGTAGATAGGGATGATGAAGGTTATCTATTGCAGATTTTCACAAAGCCATTACAAGATAGACCCACCTTGTTTTTCGAAATCATTCAAAGAAAAGGGGCCCAGTCTTTTGGTAAAGGAAATTTCAAAGCGCTATTTGAGGCTATTGAGAGAGAACAAGAACTTAGGGGTAATTTGTAATTTTCTCACTTAACAAATGCATGGGTATTTCTATTGGGACTTTTGAAAAGGGATTACTTACTAAATAGGTTGGGCTTACATTTAAATTAATATGTTTAAGGACTATAAACCCTTTTTAAATGCAATTGAGCATGTTTTTGATGGTTTTGATAGTTTAAAAATAAAAGAATTGAGGTAGATTCAAGCCTTTTCTGTAAATTTGCGGCTGTATCAAATCAAATTAGAATGAGTTGGTTTCAGAGAAAAGACAAAGGGATACATACTCCTACTGCTGATAAGAAAGAATTGCCAGACGGCTTGTGGTTTAAAACCCCATCTGGGAAAATCATTCATATGCGAGAGTTGAAAAACAATGCATATGTTTGTCCTGATGATGACTACCATGTGCGAATAGGCTCCGAGGAGTATTTTGAAATACTCTTTGATGATAATAAGTTTACCGAATTGGATACTCACTTATCGTCTGCAGATCCTCTTAAATTTAAGGACACGAAAGAGTACCCTCGTAGAATTAAAGAATCACAAGATAAAAGTGGACTCAAAGATGCTGTCAGAAGTGCTTATGGTAAAATCAATGGCGAGGATATCGTAATTGCGTGTATGGACTTTAAGTTCATTGGTGGAAGTATGGGGTCAGTTGTTGGTGAAAAACTAGCTCGAGCCATTGATCATGCACTTCAAAATAAAAAACCACTAATGATCATTTCAAAAAGTGGTGGTGCGAGGATGATGGAAGCGGGTTTCTCTCTGATGCAAATGGCAAAAACATCTGCCAAGTTAGCCCTACTTTCTGAGGCTAAGGTTCCTTACATTTCTCTGTTAACCGACCCTACTACGGGAGGCGTAACTGCTTCTTACGCTATGTTGGGTGATTTTAATATCGCTGAGCCTGGTGCTTTGATTGGCTTTGCAGGACCAAGGGTGATTAGAGAAACAATAGGGAAGGATTTGCCAAAAGGTTTTCAAAGCTCAGAGTTTGTATTGGAGCATGGCTTTTTAGACTTTATCGTTGATAGAAGAAATCTGAAAAATAAAGTTCATACATTGATTAAGATGTTGAAGTAATACCTAAGTGTCTTCCTCCTTGTATTTTAGGACAGGATACACTCATAAAAAAAGACCTATGATAATAGGTCTTTTTTTATGAGCTTTTGTATTTATTTGAATCTTAAGACTCAATTTTTTTTGCTGCATTCCAATATTCATCCATTTCTGCTAGGGACATGTCTTTTAGTTCCTTACCTTCTTTTTTACTCTCAGATTCCAAATAATTAAATCTGCGGATAAACTTCTTATTAGTTCTTTCTAGCGCTTCCTCTGGATTGATGCCTTGAAATCTAGCATAGTTGATTAGTGAAAAAAGCAGGTCTCCAAATTCATCTTTCTTTTTATCGGCATCTTGCTCACTCTTAAATTCTTCAAGTTCTTCCTCTACCTTTTCCCAGACTTGCTCAGGCTCATCCCAATCAAATCCAGCACCTCTAGCTTTTTCTTGAATGCGCATTGCCTTAACCAAGGCGGGGAGAGTTCGTGGTACTCCACCAAGCACGCCTTTATTACCTTTTTCTTTTTGCTTGATTTGCTCCCAGTTGGCCTTTACTGCAGCCTCGTCATTTGCTTCTACATCCGCGTAAATGTGTGGATGACGGCTTATAAGCTTATCACATACCTGATTTAAAACATCACCCACGTGAAATTGATTTTTCTCCTGTGCTATGCGGCTATAAAAAACTAAATGTAGAAATAAATCACCCAGCTCCCCTTTTACTTCATCCACTCCATTATCTATGAGGGCATCTGATAGCTCATACACTTCCTCTATGGTGAGATGTCGCAGGCTACCCCAGCTTTGCTTCATATCCCAAGGGCAATTTAATCGCAGCTCATCCATCACTGTAAGTAAGCGATCAAAAGCAGCTAATTTCTCCTCTCTTTTCGGGTCTTTTTCTCTTTTGATTTCTTTAGCCATAACCTTTATATGAGTTTTGAATGAATTTGAACGTACTTATTAGGAACCTCACCTGTCAAGGCTATCTGATAGTCTGAGTAGCTGCAAGGTATAATGCAATTGCGTTCAAAACCAGTTGTATTTTTAGGGTAGGGTACCTCAAGCCACCATTTTTCGCTCAGCTTACTTTTATAAAAAGTGAGGGATGCTGGTTCTTCAGGTAGCGGCACTACATATTTTAAAATATCCTGCGACTTGAAGCTGAGGTCTTTCTGACGATGGTAAAAGCCTTCAATAAAATACCATATCATCGTAGCAACCACTGAAGCGGTTTTATATTGTTCATCGTCAGCGCTTGGGTTGTATTCGTAAAAACCAGCCGAACTTAACTTTTCACTGAGCCCAGCATACCAGCTCAGTTGGCAAGCTTCTTCTCCACTGAGCCCAAAGGCTTGAGCACGTTTATTTCCTGGAGCATCAGCTGATTTTATAGCAGTAATATCAAAACTAAGCATATCTCCTTGTCGGATGACAGGTTCTACTTCACCAATATTGCGGCGGATTTCACCAATTCGTATGGTGTCGAAATAGAGTTTTTCCAATGCATTAAGTGCATCTGGGTCGCAGAGATAGCTTTGGTGGCCTATGTGGCTGTAATGAAATAGAAAGTTGGGCTCATGCAATAAAATACGCTGTAGATGAGAAGAGCCCTTATCATCAGCACTGCGTTGTGTCATGTCTAAAAAGGCATCTATACCAATTACAGTAATCAACTTCTCCATATCATCATAGGCTTGATATTGGGCAAGATCAAGGTCGTGTGAGCCACCGATTAAAATAGGGAGTGTCTCCATGTCTATAAAATAGGCACATACCTCTCTTATTCTCTCCATGGTATCTTTTTGGCTCATTCCCGCTCTTAAATTCCCCAAATCAGCTATTTGATAGCTTCCAAAGCCCTTGTACAAATCATAGAGCTTCTCCCTTACCTTATCAGGGCCAGCCTCACAGCCTAAGTTAAGCGGATTTCCCTCCGAAAATGGTAAGCCTATGAGCACTATATCCATATCTTTAAGTGAAGGGATTCGATTGGAGTGGATGAAAATACTGCTGCCAAAGCTATTGGCAGGCCTTCTTTTCTCGACCAAAGACTCGTCTACAGGATCAAAAAATAAGCTTACGTTCATAGGTATTTAACTATTGATTGAAGGGCGATGATTGATGTAAATCTTACAACTTATATTATTTTGACAAATCATCTTTTGAAATATCTCAAATGGTAAAGCGTCTAAGGTTTTATAGGTAATTTACTTTTATAGAATGAGCTTTAGGGTATTTTATCTTCATTCCTCTTATTTACTTTCTGATTGAACCACTAATGTATTTTCAAACTCCAGTTCCTTAAAAAACCATAATTTTTGTATGCCGGATATTTGGTAAGCTTCAAATAGAGATTTTCCGTCTTTAGGTGTAAATTTCACATATATATTCCGGTCTACCAAATACAAATAGTTACGCTCAAGAAATCTACCTTGCAGCTGTTTTAGGGTCCAATCTTCCTGATGAAAAACCAGCTTCAAGCTAGGCACTTGGGTATATTTTTCCTCTGTAGCGGTATAAGATACCAAATAGTCTCCGTTATCTAGTTTCGTGGTATCTATTTCATAGAGGTCTCTGTAAGCTGATTTATTGATGTCCAATTCTAGGATGATTTGAAACTCTTTGTCCCACTTAATTTCTGAGCTTTGAATTTCATTTTTACTTAATTCTTCCTGTATTCTGTTCGTCTTTTCGATTAACTGATCAAGCTGTTCAAGTCTATTAATCTCAGAAAAGATTGTTGACTTAATGTCAAAATAAACTAGCTCTTCTGTTATATCTTCATTGATAGACTCCTTTTCGCTGCATGAGAAAAGAGCTAGGGCGCCTCCTAAAATAGATAATAAAAAGGTTTTTTTCATGTTTTGCTTCATCCGATGTTTAATAAGATAGGTGTAAAAGTAATTAGATTAACTTTATCAACGAAAGAGTAGGGAAATTTATCTTGCTGATCCTTAGAACTGCTGTTGTAGCATGCGTGATTATTTACAACCATATAATTTATCAATCTACAACAATCGATCAGACTATGATACAAGCTATGATTGATAAAATAAAAAAAAGAGAACCTGACACGATAAAGTTTTCTGATTCTCTTTTTTTATGAAATGTAAGACCATAAAGCTCTTTCCAGATGATTCTTCACTAGAGCATGACCTTTATTTTGCTGCATTAAAATTATTAGGCATTTAGAACAGTGGTTCGCCCGTCATTTCTTTAGGTATTTTCAATCCCATTACTTCTAAAATTGTTGGAGCGATATCACCTAATTTACCATTCTTTGGTTGAATAGTGGTATCCTTATCCATAACAATGAAAGGCACTAAGCTGGTAGAGTGTGCTGTATTAGGGCTGCCATCATCATTGATCATATAGTCACTATTCCCATGATCTGATATGATTATGGTCATGTAGTCGTTGTCCATAGCGGCTTGTGCTACATCTTTCGCGCAACTATCTACTACCTCACATGCTTCAACCACTGCATCAAAGACTCCAGTATGGCCAACCATATCTGGGTTAGCGAAATTGAGACAAATGAAATCAGCGGATTGCTGGTTTATTTCTTTCACGATGCGGTCTCTAATATCCTTTGCACTCATCTCAGGTTTTAGGTCGTAGGTAGCCACTTTCGGTGAAGGACACATGAGGCGGGCTTCATTTTCATAGGGTACTTCTCTACCACCACTGAAGAAGAAAGTGACATGCGGGTACTTTTCTGTTTCCGCTATTCTAATTTGTTTTTTATTATTAGCTGCCAACACTTCTCCTAGACTATTTTTTAGACTGTCTTTACCGAAAAGGACATGTACATTTTCAAAAGTATCATCATAATTTGTCATCGTGACATAGTGAAGGTTCAACTTTTTCATGCCGTGCTCTACAAAATCCTTTTGAGTCAAAGCTTGCGTGATCTCTCTGCCTCTGTCGGTACGGAAATTAAAGCAAATCACAACATCTCCTTCTTCAATTTTTCCATTAGGAACAGTTGAGTTGATAATAGGCTTAATGAACTCGTCAGTTTCATTTGCTTGATATCTTTGTTGTAATAAGCTTAGAGGTTCTTCAGTACTTTCTCCAGTATGGTGTACCATGGCATCATAGGCTAGCTTTACACGCTCCCAACGATTATCTCGATCCATGGCATAGTATCTGCCTATAATGCTTGCTAGCTGACCTTTTGTTTTATCTAGGGTGCTTTGCAGTTGGCCAAGAAACCCTAAGCCGGATTTAGGATCTGTATCTCTACCATCCGTAAACGCATGTACATAGAAGTCTTCTATGCCAAAATCGGCGGCTGCCTCGCAAAGCCCTTGGAGATGTAAAAGGTGGGAATGAACGCCTCCATCAGACACTAAACCTATAAAATGGAGTTTTACATCGCTTTCTTTACATTTTTCAAAAGCTTTTACTAATGTTTTATTGGTATTGATGCTCTTGTCTTCGACAGCCTGATTTATTTTTACTAGATCTTGGTAGACTACTCTGCCTGCTCCTATGTTCATATGACCTACCTCAGAATTCCCCATTTGCCCTTGGGGCAATCCTACTGCCAAGCCGCTTGCTTCTAAGCTTGAATGAGGAAATCGCTGCATTGCTTCATCCATAAACGGGGTGTGTGCTTTAGCAATAGCTGACTTTTTCTCATCTGTAGATAAGCCCCAGCCATCCAGAATCATTAATAAAACCTTTTTAGTACTCATTTATGTCAAGATTTTGATTTATATTATGTTTTGATGTATAAAAATGTTGCTTTGTATCGGGTAATCTAAGCATTAGATGCATTCAAATATACCTTAAAGTAAATGGAGGATTCAACTTTTTTGAAGTCTTTTTCATCGGAATCGATTTAAAATCTATTCTTAATTCATCTAGGATAGCACCTCTATAGCATCAGTATGAGTAATTATTATGAGCGTTTGGGATATAATAAAAAATTATCTAAATAGTGGCATTATTTGTGCTGTATTTTTCTAACTATATAATCTCGTTATATGAAAGCATTTTATCTGATTTGTATATTTTTTTTATTGGGGTTTTCTCTTCCCACTATCCAAAATGATGATCTTAGTAAGGTTAAGGTAGCCTTAAAGTCTTCGAGCTCAAAAGAATTATTGAAGTTTATGGATGAAAGAGTAGATCTTAATTTTGATAATAATAATTCAAACTATAGTAAAACACAAGCGGAGTTCGTCTTGAAAGATTTTTTTAAAAAATATCCAGCCAAAGATTTTCAGTATATTCATCAGGGAGGCTCTAGAGAGGGGCTTGTATATGCGATTGGTAAATATTCTCATTCTTCGGGTTCTTTTAGGGTGCTTATCCGTGCAAGAGAACACCAAAATACATACAGCATTTATAGTATGGATTTTAGCAAGGAATAATAGATAGCAGTAAAAATTTATCCGAAAGTAAAGACTTTGTTATGTTGTAACACTTTGAATATCCAAAGGCGCTAAACCTTTTTTCTTTTTAGCTATTCTGAATTGCTACTTTTCTTTTATCATGATAGGGCTATATTTGTGAAAAAAATATTGATATGCCTGATTTTCTCTTATACCTTTTTCTATCGCTTATTGGTTTACAATTAGTTTATTTTTTGATTTTCAGCAGATTACTTTTTACATCAAAAAAAAAACATCATCAGGTATCCGAAGAGGGTATAAGCGTTATCGTCTGTACCCACTTTGAGTTAGATAATTTGCAAAAACTTATTCCAGCTCTCAAGAATCAAACATATCCTAATTATGAGGTTATCATTGTTAACGATCGATCACAAGATGGTACATACGACTATTTGTATGATTTATGCAATGAAGATTCGAGATTTAGGAGAGTGCAGATAGATGAAGTGCCTCATCATCTCAATGCCAAAAAGTATGCCATTACTCTGGGAGTGAAGGCAGCGGCTAATGACAGATTGCTTTTTTGTGATGCCGATTGCGTACCGAACTCTGAAAACTGGATTAAGGAGATAAGTACTTCATTTGATTTAGATACTGATTTCGTAATTGGTTATTCGCATTACAAAAAGACTTCTGGCTTATTAAATGCTTTCATAAGATTTGAAACAGTATTTACTGGTATTCAGTATTTAAATATGGCGCTTTGGAAATTGCCTTATATGGGGGTGGGAAGAAATTTAGCCTATAGGAAGTCTGTTTTTAATGAAAATAAAGGGTTTAAAGGCTTCTACCATCAAGTAGGTGGGGATGACGATTTATTCGTGCAGCGCTATGCGAAAGGGAAGGCTACCGAAGTGGTATTTGGCTCAGAGAGCATTACTATTTCTGAACCAAAGGAAAAACTTTTTGATTATTTTTATCAAAAAATCAGGCATTTACACGTTGGGAAATCATACTCTTTAAGTTGGAAACTATTTTTAGGAGTTTTTATGTTCTCTTATTTGAGTTTTTGGCCACTTACATTAAGTATTATCACTCAAAATTACCCGATTGAGATAATTATTGGATGTATATCGGCTAGAATTTTGGTAATATTCTCAATCATTTACTTTTCTAGTAAGAAATTAGGTGGAAGATTATCTTTGGCCGAAATATTTATAGGAGATTTTCTATTTCTTTTTTATTATATTAGTTCGGGATTTAAAGCACTTAGCTCAAAACACATTTCATGGAAAAAACCAAACAGTTCTCAGAAAAAGCCCTTAAAGACTTTAGATTAATTGATTTGGCAGTAGCTGGCGATCAGCAGGCTTATGCAGAGTTAATGAAAAGGTATAAGAAGGCTGTCTATCATATGATCTTGAAAATGATCCGAAATGTAGATGATGCCGAGGATTTGACAATTGAAGCCTTTGCTAAGGCTTTTAAAAACCTACATAAGTTTAAAAAAGACTATACTTTTAGTACTTGGCTTTTTCGTATTGCAACTAATAATACTATTGACTTTATCCGAAAAAAGAAGCTTGAAACCATGAGTCTTAATTCCACCTTCAAAAATGATAGTGGTGAGAGTGTCAATATAGACGTGGAGGATAATAATCTGGATCCGATGGAGGTGGCTATTAAAGGTCAAAAGATCTTGCTTGTTCGAATGTTCGTCACCAAATTACCTCCAAAATATCAACGATTGGTTAAGCTTCGTTATTTTGACGAATTGAGTTACGTTGAGATTGCTCAGGAATTAGACGCGCCTTTAGGAACAGTGAAAGCACAATTACACCGTGCGAGAGAGTTAATGTATGATTTGGTGAAAAATAAGAAACAACATATATAGTTTTATCATCCATGATAGACCAAGCCCTGCTTCAGCAGCATTTTCCACTCATATCTTCTAAGCAATTAGATCAATTTAGCCAACTAGAAGTAGCGTTTTTAGAGTGGAATTCAAAAATCAATATGGTATCCAGAAAGGATACCGATG
The DNA here is from genome assembly GCA_020832375.1 of Cyclobacteriaceae bacterium. Lineage (GTDB taxonomy): Bacteria > Bacteroidota > Bacteroidia > Cytophagales > Cyclobacteriaceae > JAFIEW01. Next base: position 1,820 of record JAFIEW010000056.1, on the reverse strand, counting down.
AACTTTTTACAAGGCATATACTTCATTCGCTTGCTATTGCCAAGGTTTTTGAGTTTCCTAATCAATCAAAAATATTAGATGTAGGTACTGGAGGGGGATTTCCTGGTATCCCGCTTGCTATATTATTCCCAAATTGTCATTTTCATCTTGTGGATTCTATAGGAAAAAAAATTAAAGTAGTTAATGACCTGATAGATCAACTTGCTTTAACGCATGTAAGCGCAGAACAAATTCGGGCTGAGAAGTTGAAAAATAAATATCACTACGTAGTGAGTAGGGCTGTCACCCGCCTGCATCCTTTTTATTCTTGGGTACACAATAAATTTGAAAAAAAGCAACTGAGTGATCGGTTTGCCAACGGTATTTTTTACCTTAAAGGTGGAGATCTCGAAGACGAGATTGAAGAAAGTGGTTTATTTTGCATTCAACACGAAATTAAAGATTTTTTTGATAACCCATTTTTCGAAACTAAGAAAGTACTTTTCGTGCCAGGCAATCAGTAGTCAATCATTATTAGGTAGCTTAAATCATGTAGGCTAGGTTCAAAGATGATCGTCCTTATAGCCCATCACCATAGATTTTATTTTAATTGTTGATGGGGATGACTATATTATCGAGACATTTATGAATGAATAGGGCGTACTTAAGGATTTTTAAGATTTTGATAGCTATCTTATGGTGCTTGGCATTAGCACGCACTCTTGTAGGGCTTAGAGCTAAAGATTTTGATCAATTATTTCAAAATGTCTGAGGCTGATATTTTTAAAATCTTGCCTTGCCTCTAGTACGATTTTTTTTACTGGCTGCAGCTTGAAGTATATCAATACAAATTTGCTGTGCTTGTCAGAATCTGTTGTTTTGATTCATCGTAGGATTCTATTAGCAATGCTTAAATAACCTCAAAATAAACCCAAGTGGTGCAATCATCTAAAATATGGATTACGGGCGCTAGTTCAGGTATAGGCGAATCTCTAGCCTATTTACTTGCAAGCCGAGGAAGTACTTTATGTTTGAGTGCAAGGCGCCTTGATGAGCTTCAAAGGGTGGCTGAAAAATGTGTTCAAAGAGGTGCCAATCATGTTATGGTACTTCCCATTGATTTGGCTGATTCTTCAAACTTTCAAGCAAAAGTAAAGCGTGTAATGGACGAACTAGGTAGCTTGGATGTAGTTATTCACAATGCTGGAATTAGCCAACGATCTTTAGCCTTCGAGACAGATATTTCTGTGGATCGAAAAATCATGGAAGTTAATTATTTCGGTACGGTTGCACTTACCAAAGCTCTTCTTCCTATTTTTAGAAATCAAAATACCGGTCATTTTGTCGTGGTAAGTAGTCTAGTAGGAAAGTTTGGCACTCCATATCGGTCAGCGTATGCTGCCTCTAAGCATGCCCTTCATGGCTTCTTTGATTCATTGAGAGCCGAAGAGCACCAAAACAATCTCACTATTAGCTTGATTTGTCCGGGTTTTGTGAAAACCAACATAAGTATTAACGCACTTGTTGGCGACGGCAAGGCGTTAGGACTTATGGATGATGCTCAAGCTAATGGTATTGATTCAGATGAGTGTGCCTATCGTATTCTTAAAGCCATTGATCGTAAAGAAAAGGAAGTTAATATCGGCAAGTTTGAAAAATATGGGGTGTATTTGAAGCGATTTTTCCCAAGTTTATTTAGTTACTATATATCTAGGGCAAAAGTGAGATAGACTAGACATCCACTTTAATTTCATCATTAGTATTTTCAAGGACTTTTTTAATGCGCTTTTATGCATATCCGCTTGTTTGCATATTAAATTTCAAAGGAAGTACTAAGTTTT
>JAFIEW010000055.1 GCA_020832375.1 Cyclobacteriaceae bacterium | reverse complement strand
CAAGTGCATATAATATCATAACTAGCAAAGAAAATAGGAGGGAAGGATGTCCGAATAATTGAAGCGATAGTATAAAATCGGAGAATAAGAACAGTGTTGCTCCAATTCCTGTCCGAGCATGAGATATGGGTTGAGAGCGATCCCTTTGCCATGCTGTTACCAACATTAGGCTAATGACAGTCATATAGGCGATCACAGGAAAGAGCATTGAGCCTAAATTTGAGAAGGTAAGGTAGAGCATAGTAATACAAAGACACAAAATCAAAGCTAAACTAAAATAAAGCATCCCTCTATGTAAAGGCCTTTCAAGATGAAGCAAAAAACATCTTAGATACATTAGGTGAGCAATTAAAAATGAGGTGAGACCTGCAAGAAAAAATGCTGGTCCTGTTCTTAATAAAAAAATATCACCAAGCCACGAGAAAAACAAAGCCAATACAATGAATACCTCTTTCTTTTGCAACCTCATCCCACTCTCGAAAAATAAAATAACCGCCAAAGCTGGCATTAACAATGGCTTGCTAAATGCTCTTAGCTCACTTTTTCCATAGGTAATAAAGAGGATGTCTAAACTTAAGATGACAAAAAATATAAAATGAGGTATTTGTTTTTTCACGAATCAATGAGTTTTGGTGTTAATCACTAATAAAGAAAAAAGCTGTCCGTACTTTAAAAATTCTTACACAGAATTAATTACCGAACAGCTTATTCACAAAGCATTTTCGAAGGTATCCGCAATAATAATTGATCCCCAGCTGGCTACGCTTTGGATGTTGTACTTATACGCCTAGCGCTCAAATAATTACCTCTTTTTTGTCTATTTCTTTTGTTTTTATATCTGAAAATATTTCACTTTTATCATGACTGTTTTTCTTATAGATTTGATGAATCCAAGCAAAAGCAATCAAAGATAAGGCTCCATAACCGACAAAGAAATAGATAGATTCCGTTATTAATCCTTGGAAAGGAACGATGAGTGGGATTGCAAAAAGTGAGAGTACTCTGATGTATTCCGACATAAATGACCACTTTTTACCATCAAAAATGGCTCCTACATTGACCATTCCCCATATCAACGAAGCGATCAATATCGTTTTTCCAAAAAGATCAAAGCTCGCCTCGAAAAATAAAACATAGGAGCTTATCCCAAGCAATACTACAAACTGCAAGAAAGTATATACTTGAAATGGGATTGGGGTTGCTGTATCATATTTCTTGTAAGTATTCTCGTCGATTTCAGGAGGAGCTTGATACCCACCTAAGTAATCAGGTTGCCAGCCTGGAGGTTTGTAAAACACTCGAACTTTATCCCATCCTTTGCTGCGAGCTGATATGTCAAACAAATAAGACCAATGCTGAAGGTTTGCCCATAAAGGATTCCAACTTTTAAGCTGGGTAGTGATACCATAAGTTGGTTCTTCTTCCTCTTTTTGAAAAGTGCCAAACATCCTATCCCAAATGATTAGTGAACCAGCATGGTTTTTATCAATATATTTCGGATTGGATCCATGGTGTACCCGATGATGTGAAGGTGTATTGATAACCCATTCCAAGGGGCCAAGGTTTTTTATGCCTTTGGTATGAATCCAAAACTGATACAAGGTGTTGAAAGCACTTACTGTCAAAAACATGATCGGATCGAAGCCGATAACGGCCAGGGGCAAATAAAAGGCCCAGCTAAACCATGATTGAAACCAGCTTTGACGCAGTGCAACGGTCAAATTGTACTCTTCCGACTGATGATGGACCACATGTGCCGCCCATAGCGCATTGATCTCATGACTGTAGCGGTGAAACCAATAGTAGCAAAAATCTACTCCTAAAAAGAGTAAAAACCAATTCAATAGGGTGTTTTCAATATTCCAAACGGCAAAATGCTCGTAAAGGTAAAGGTAGGCTACAAATAGAATGGTCTTAGTGAAAATTCCTGTAAGCTGTTGTCCAGTTCCCAAACTGATATTAGTTAAGGCATCATTCAGACGGTACCATTTTTTTCTTTTTCGCCATGCAGCGAAGAGTTCAATCCCTATTAGCAAAAAGAAAACGGGAATGGCCAATGCGATATAATTTACTTCCATATTTGTTTGGCTGTTTTCAGCATTTAGTTGGTTGTGTTGTTTGTTTTTTTACCAAGCCTATTTACTCAGGGTAAGCATTTATCGATACAACATGAATGCTTTTGACTAAGCTATTTTAAAATACAATTTAAGCTTTTACAATTGATTTGTCAAGCCTTTGTTTTTATGGAATAATGATATTAATCCAAGTAAACAGTAAGCATAAAAAAAGCTCTACCAAATACTATGGCAGAGCTTTGAGATGATTCATTCCGATCGCTTAGTCATTGAGTGCTTTTACACCGGGAAGTTCTTTTCCTTCCATATATTCTAACAGCGCTCCGCCACCTGTAGAAACATAGCTAACTTGGTCGCCAAAACCTAAGTTATTGACTGCTGATGCTGAGTCTCCACCTCCAATCAATGAGAAAGCACCTTTTTGGGTTGCTTCAACCACAGATTGTGCGACAGATTCAGTGCCTTTGGCAAAGCGAGGAAACTCAAAAACACCCATCGGGCCATTCCATAATATCGTTTTTGAGTCTTTAAGCAATGCATCAAAATTTTTGCGTGTCTTAGGACCAATATCTAAGCCCATCCAATCCGAAGGAATGGCATTGCTCTCTACAGTTTCACTTTTTGCATCCTTATTAAAGTCATTAGCGATTACAGTGTCTTCGGGTAAAATTAGATTCACACCTTTCGCTTTCGCTTTTTCCATTAGCTCTAGTGCTAGTGGCATTTTGTCCGCTTCAAGCAGAGATGTTCCTATTTCACCACCCAGGGCTTTAGTAAAAGTATATGACATTCCCCCACCAATAATTAAATTATCTACCTTATCAAGTAGCTTTTCGATAATGAGAATTTTATCTGAGATCTTCGCTCCACCCATAATGGCTGTAAATGGACGATTAGGGTTACCCAATACCTTATCTGCATTATCTAGTTCAGCCTTCATTACAGCTCCAGCACATTTTTCTTCAAAATATTGAGCTACAATTGATGTAGAGGCATGAGCACGGTGAGCTGTTCCAAATGCATCATTTACATAAATATCTCCGTGCTTCGCGAGTTGCTGTGCAAAACCCTCATCCCCCGCAGTTTCTTCTTTATGAAAACGAAGGTTTTCTAAAAGTAAAATCTCGCCGCCTTTTAGTTGGGATGATAATTCCTCGGCCTTCTCACCTACACAATCATCTGCAAAGTGAACCTTTACCCCGTATTCTTTCTCTAGCCACCCAATGAGGTGTTTTAAAGAATACTTCTCTTCAGGACCACTCTTTGGGCGTCCAAGGTGGCTCATCAAAACGGTCGAACCGCCATCATTAAGGATTTTTTTTATGGTAGGAATGCAGGCTTTCAGACGTGTCTCGTCAGTAATATTAAAATCCGAATTAAGGGGTACATTAAAGTCAACGCGGATTAATGCTCGTTTGCCTGAAAATTGAACTTCTTCAAAACTTTTCATTTGATTGTAGCTTTTTTAATGGTTTATCTGTAAAGTATTATCTGATGCCGTCCATTCAATAGGTTCATAGAAAATTTGTATCCACGAGTAAATCCTAATTGGCAATGGTCGCTACATCGATGCTTCTTACTATTGGTTGTACGTAATCTATTCTAGTTACGACTCATCAAAATTAAAATGATTTTGTTAAAAGCAAGAACTTTCACTCGTTTTTACCCTATCTTTTCGATTGCAATCGGTGGCAGGATAGTTGAATAAATTATATCAAATTGTGCTCAACATATATCATATTGGCATGAAGCTAGTTATTATACCATAAATGTAATGGCTTAATTAATTATTAAGGTGAAAGGTGGTTGTTTTGTTGCTTTTGAAACGGATCAAGTATAAAAACGCACAATATCCATTTGCCAAAAAAGATTACGTGCTCTAGCTTCATTCCCTTATATTTGTCAGATATAGTCAAAACAAAGATTAGCTAATGGATTTTAAGAGAGATATTCTACCTCACCTACTTGTACTATTTGTTTTTTTTGTAATAGTATTCACTTTTTTTAGCCCTGCCTTTATCTCTGGCAAGGTAGTCAGTCAGCATGATATTGATCAATGGAAAGGAGGAGCTCAGGAGCTACGAGAGTACCGCGAGGAGACAGGTGAAGAAGGCTTGTGGACGAATAGTATGTTTTCTGGCATGCCAGGGCATTTAGTCGATATTCGCTACTCTGGCGATTGGCTAGTTTATGTAAAGTCTGTAGTAAGTATTGGATTACCCAATCCTGCAGATCAGATTTTTACAGCCATGATCACTTTTTATGTGCTCTTATTAGTCTTTGGAGTCAGACCTTGGTTGGCCATGATAGGCGCAATAGCTTTCGCCTTTAATTCTTTCAATATTATCAATATTCAAGCCGGACACAATATGAAGGGTTGGGCCATTGCTTATACGCCCTTGGTGTTGGCTGGTATTCACTGGGCACTTCGTAAAAACCTCTGGCAAGGTATAGCTCTTACGGCACTGGCCCTAGGTATGCAGATTCGATTTAACCACCTGCAAATTACTTATTATCTATTCTTAATTGTATTGATCTATGGTATCTCCGAGTTGATTTTTGCAGCAAAAGAAAATCGACTACCTGAGTTATTCAAAAAAGGCTCATTATTGCTAATAGCAGTATTAATCGCGGTGGGAGCTAATTTCGGAAAGCTTTGGAATGTGTATGAATATGGCCCAAATAGTATAAGAGGAGAGCGATTATTGGAGGGTGAATCTGATATACAAGGTAAAAAAGGACTCGATAAGGATTATGCTTTCAATTGGAGTGGTGGTATAGGCGAAAGTTTTACTTTACTCATTCCTAATCTTTATGGCGGACCTAATTCGCAAGATTTGGGTTCGGATTCTAATATGGCAGAGGCACTTCGTAAGCAGGGGGCTCCACCCGCACAAATAGCTGAGATAGTAAGCAATGCGCCGACTTACCATGGTAATCAGCCTTTCGTAGCTGGTCCCATTTATGCTGGTGCGATCGTGGTTTTTCTATTTGTAATGGCCATGCTCATTTTACCTGCTCATCAGCGATATTGGATACTTGCGGCATGTATCTTTGGTCTCGCTTTGAATTGGGGCAAGAATTTTGAAGCCTTTAACTATTTTATGTTCGATTATTTCCCTGGCTACAACAAGTTTAGAGCGGTTACTATGGCGATGTCTATACCCTTGTTGCTCATGCCACTAGCGGGTTTTCGAGCGCTAGAGCAGTTACTTCAGCAGTCTGCATACTTCAAAAACTATCAATATAAAATCGCTTACGCTTTCATTGGCACGGCTGTATTGAGTTTAGCGATTGCTATCATTCCCAGCTTGGTTGGAGTGAGTTCGCCAATAGATGCACGCCTTCAAGCGAGTGGTTATCCCGATTGGCTTATTGATGCTCTGAAAAAAGATCGTCTTGCCCTAATTTCTAAAGATGCTTACCGATCCTTCTTTTTAATTTTGTTATTTGCAGCGGCGGTTTATGCTTATCTTCACGCTAAGCTGAAGGTGTCTTACCTCATGGCTATTTTGCTTTTATTATTTCTTGCGGATCATTATTTAGTTGGGATGAGATATCTCAATGATAAGCACTGGGTACGTAGTTCTGATCGCTCTTATTTTGCAGCTTCCGATGCCGACAAGCTTATTAAAAGTGAAAATGACACGTATCAAAGAGTACTTAATCTTCAAAACCCATTCAATGAGGCACGCACTTCCTATCATCATGCAAGCATAGGTGGCTATCATGGCGCAAAGTTACGTCGCTACCAAGACTTAATAGAAAGACAGATCGATCTTGAAATTAGCAAGCTTACTAAGAGTTTGCAAGAGGGAAGAGATCCATCGCTCATTGATCTGCCTGTTTTAAATATGCTCAATACCGGATTCTTCAAGTTTGGAGATCAGGCACAAGCAGTTTTACCTAATGAAAACGCCTTTGGTAATGCTTGGTTTGTAGAGCAGGTAAAGGCAGTTAGTAGTCATGAGCAAGAGATGCAGGCGCTACAAACGGTAGATTTACAAAAAACAGCTGTCATTCATACAGGTGACTTCCCGTCGGTAGGAACTTCCTATACCAAAGGAAGTGAAATTAAGCTTGAAGCTTATCGACCAGGCTATTGGCAGTATTCGGTATCTACAGCTCATGATGCATTAGCGGTGTTTTCTGAAATTCACTATCCTCAGCATTGGAGAATCACCATTGATGGTGACGAGGTAGACATGATGAGGGCTAATTATGTATTGCGAGCGTTAGAAATCCCCGCCGGATCGAAAGAGGTGGTATTTGAGTTTTTGCCAAATAGCTATTTCATCGGTAATCGTATCATGATGATTAGTAACTTTATTTTGTTTGGACTTGTACTCTTTTTCATAGGCAAGCCCGCTATAAAAGGATTGAGAAAATAGCTTGGGATGAGGGAGGAGCTGAAGCATTTTATTCATAAAGCGGCGGCTTTCTGCGCCTATCAAGACAGATGCCAGAAGGAACTTGCCGAAAAACTGAAAGAGTGGGGGGCTACCGCTGATGAGGCCGATGAAGTCTTGTGTGAGATGATCCTAGAAAAATTCATCGATGAGGAGCGATTCTCTCAGTCTTTCACACGAGGGAAGTTTCATTATAAGAAGTGGGGACGCTTGAAGATTAGGCAGGCCCTAAATCAAAAAGATATCAGCTCAAGAAATATTGATACTGGTCTAAATGAGATAGATCCGGTACAATATAGAGAGGTAGCAACTAGCTTGTTGCTCAATAAGTACCGTTCGGTTGAGTCAGATCCTCATCCCCTGAAAAGAAAACAGAAAACACTCAATTTCATGCAGTCTAAGGGCTTTGAGATATCTCTCTGCCTCGAGATTTACGATGAGGTAGTCAAGTAGGGTCAGGGTCTAATGTCGGGTTCGGGAATGTGGAAGTATTTTTGCCGAAAGGGTATGCGATACATGATATGGTAGTTGAAGCCAAAGTTGATGCCCTCTTCCACTCTTCCTAGTCCGGGCACCCAGTAAGTACCCATTTCTGTTTGACCACTAGCAGATGGGAAAATGCGCATACTTAAAGTATAGCCCATGTAAATATTTTTGTATACTTGGGCTTTAAATCCAAAAGCCATTTCCCACCAGCTGCCATTCACACTTGGATTAGAAGCATCAGTAACTACATCTCCGAAGATAGGGTGAGGAAAATTAGATCTTAAATTTTCAGAGAAAGCTGCTCTTCCGTGCCTAAGACCTACAAAGAAAGCATTCATGGCACTATCAAGATAGAGCACATTATAGTCAATTCCTACGCGGAAGAAGCTTCCGCTCATATTATAGTTTAATTGATCGACTTCTGAAGTCTCGTTAAAAGTGTGGGTACCCAAGTCAAGCGAGAGCAGGTATTTATCAATATCGATATCTCCATGCACTTCATATCGCTGCCATCTAGGATTGAAGGTGCCATATCCCAAATTGAGCGCATCAATTCCTACTCTTACTCCTGAGGGTAGGTATCGTTCAGTTTGAGCTTTTAGATCTGCGATGAGACCAAAAGTGAGCAGGCAGACTGAAAATATACTAAAAGAAAATTTCAAGTTCTGGGGCATTATTTGTGATTCGTATGGATCTAAAATTAAGGCGTAAGCTATCGAAGTTGTGATCTTGTATTTCTAAATTTCTAAAAAGAAATTGCACGCCACATTCAGGCTCGTTAAACCGCTGAAAAACATCATACTTAAATCGTATAAAGTTATTTTGTCTCGGTCGTTCAAATATGAAGGTGATGGTAGTATCCGTCGGGTCAAAAGGTAGTTGTAAATTATTCAATCCAACAGTTGGAGTATCTTCTTCTTCTTCGTTTTCGTTCTCTACATCGTCTATCACGGGTGTGCCTGCTCCCTCTATTAAAACTCTAGAAAAAACGATATTGGTATCCAAAGGAATCCCTTCTTGATTCAGGTTCCCTAATTGCCGGAAACTAACGTTCATATTATCTCGAAATTGTGTGGTACACTCGGGCGTATTACATGCTAAATTTGCCATTATCATAATAACAAGTGCTATGGTTGCTTTAGCAGGAATAAGAAATTGATTGGATGAATGCCTCATGTTTTTTGTAATGGCCATTATTAGGCACGGAAGTTGAATTTGCAAGCTTAATGATAAATGTCTGTTTTTGTTAAGTAACAGCAAATTGCTTACAAAATTACATGCTTTTCGCTAGTTTTATATTTATCGGCTATTTTTTTGATAAATTATATCAGTACAGCGCATTACATTTAAAACATTCCTTGATGCTTGAAGAATTTGAGGTAAGAGCAATCCTATAGTATTTATATACTTATGGATAGGTTATTTCGAAAATACCGCTCGATGGTTTCAAGTTATTTCAATAGATGGGTAGTCCACATTAGGCTTTAGATTTTCTTCTCAAAAAAGGTTCCCATTCTTTATTACTTTGACCCGAGAAATCTTGTAAAAATACTCCGTAACCAGGCTTATAGGGTAGTGTCTTTAATTTGACAGGACTTTCCTCCAATAGCATGTCTCCTTTTAATGAGTTACATTTTTTACAGGCTGTGACTAGATTATTCCATGTAGATTTTCCACCCTTGGATCGCGGAATGACATGATCGAGTGTTAGGTCTTTCTTAGATCCGCAATATTGACAAGTTTGATTATCACGTTTAAAAATGTTTTGACGTGACAGCATTACCCCTTTATAAGGGATATTTACATATCTTCTAATTTTTATAACTGCAGGAGCATTAAATTTTTGAGATACAGAGCGCAATGATTGACTTTCATAATTTGCTAAAGGCTCCGCCTTTCCTAAGAAAATTAACAAAAATGCTCTCTCTACACTACATACAGATATGGGACTATAATCTAAATTGAGAACCAGTACATTGTTTTTAGCCATCTTATCATGTGAATTACGGACGCCACTCCGGGGACTGTTACATTCTCATCATTCGCCGAATCCCGCAAAGCGAATGTGTATATTTATTTATAGATTCATTGAATATTCCTTCTGTTGTTATTTTATCAATTCTCACCTTTCCGGATGCATGAATGATCTGATTATCAGGTAACAATATACCCACATGCGTGATTTTACCCAAATCGTTATTAAAAAAGAGCAAGTCTCCAACCTTTGATTCTTCAAGGGTATCGATAGTTTTTCCTTGTTGATATTGCTGCGAAGCATCTCGCTTCAATTTTAAACCACAAAAGCGATAAATCTGTTGGGTAAAACCACTACAATCTATGCCAAAAGGTGATCTACCACCCCATAGATAAGGTGCGTTGAGAAACTCTAGCGCTATCTCAATAAGTTTTTCGCTGCTACATTGGTCTCCTATGGTTTCAGCTTTGCCTTCGAATAAAAGTGATTCTTCAGGAGCAAAAAGCTCGTTTTGTCCCATTGGAATAATGCTACCTTTTACAATGGATATACGATTATCTTGGAAGCTAATTTCAGAAATTAGTGAACGTGTAATTTGATAGTTTACTTGGTTGATATGTTCGAAATAGGCTTCAGATATCTCATAGTGCTGTCTGTAGTCAAGCCATCCTTCATAGCCATCGTAGTCATTGATGATTTGCAGCCATCCACTTTTTGTGTCTTTACCAATAACTTGGTAATGTTCTCCAAAAAGTAACTGATTGACCATTTCGGCACTATCCGTTGGCTGTGAACGCATGGGAACTTGCGCAATCCTCACAATGCCAAAAGCACTTGTTTTTAGAATATCTTTTTTTACCATTTTTCGTCTATATCTTTTCGCTTAGCATAAGGTCGCTATTCGGCTATGTTGTTGGTTGATCTAAGTATATAAATATTGAAAGTTATAAAGTTAGTTACTCAATTGAATTCCAAGCAACTAATTTGGTAATATTCTAAAAGAATAAGGTCAATGGACGATGCTTACTTCATTTCAGTTTCTTTTTAAAGCCTAATTATTCAAAATTTCAAATACTATGTTTAAAATTTTCTCATTATTGATTTCATTATCCTTTATCTTAATGCTCTTTTCGTGTCATCAAGCTGTTGAAATGCATGCAGTTACCTCTCCTGACGGGAAATCAAAAATCACTTTTACAAATACTAGTAGTGGTATGCGGTATGAAGTGCATCGTGATTTATTTGAAATCATTACCCCTTCAGATTTATCTTTCGAACTAATTGATGGTAGCATTATTGGAAAAAGGGTGTCTATTATTGATGTTGAAGCATCTTCATCGGATGAAGAGTGGGAGCAGGTTTGGGGAGAAAAACGATTTATTCAAGATCAGCATAATGAAATTAGGATAAAGCTGAAAAATGAAGAAGACCCTAAGATCGAATATCACCTTGTGGCTAGAGCCTATAATGATGGAGTAGCCTTCCGGTTTCACTTTCCTGAACAAGATATTCTATCTACCCTCCAAATTGCAGATGAGCATACACATTTTAATATATCTGGTAATCCAGATGTGTGGTGGAATGATGGGTATTTGAAAAATATTGCAGATCCTTATGAGAAGATTTTCCAAAATACCAAGGTTGATAAAATAGACTATGCTAATACACCAATTACTTTCGAGTGGGAGGGGAAGTTTGCAGCTATTCATGAGGCTAATCTTACAGACTATTCTGAAATGAAGCTAAAGCCAGGCAAGAGTGGTAATGACTTGAGAAGCTTTCTTGCAGAAGGGCCTAACGGTATTAAAGTTGAGCGTAAAGTTCCTTTCGATACACCTTGGCGAACTATCCAACTTGCCGATAATGAGGCGGGTCTTATAGAGAATTATCTCATTTTAAATCTTAATGAACCCAATCAAATAGAGGATGTGAGCTGGATTCAACCGATGAAATATATTGGAATTTGGTGGAGCTTACATTTGGGTATCGAAACATGGATGGCAGGTGATAGGCATGGTGCTACTACTGAAAACGCTAAGCGCTATATCGACTTTGCAGCTGCCAATAATATTCAGGGTGTATTAATCGAAGGTTGGAATGCTGGCTGGGAAACATGGCTTGATGGTGACGAATTTAACTTTTTAGATGCTTACGATGATTTTGATTTAGAAGAAGTAGCGACTTATGCAAAGTCAAAGGGAGTGGATATTATTGGACATCATGAGACAGGTGATGACATTCCACGCTATGAAAATGAAATTAGAGAGGCTTTCGAGCTGTATAGAAAAAATGGTATTAGAGCGATTAAAACCGGCTATGCTGGCCCTACTCGCCCTGATCAATATGATAAGCATGGTCAATGGAAGGTTAATCACTATCGTATGGTAGAAGAATTAGCCGCTGAGTATGGCATTATGATTGACGCTCATGAGCCTATTAAAGATACTGGCTTAAGAAGAACCTTACCAAACTCTATGACAAGAGAGGGTGTAAGAGGGATGGAGTGGAATGCGTGGAGTGATGGAAACCCGCCTTCTCATACGGTGATATTGCCATTTACGAGAGGACTTTCAGGACCAATCGATTATACTCCAGGTATTTTTGATGTGCTTTTCGAAAACAGTCGAGATGAGATGAACGAGATCTTTAGTGATGATGAGGTTAGAAAAAATGCAAGGGTTCATACTACGATCGCAAAACAGCTAGCGCTTTTTGTTACTCTTTATAGTCCTATGCAGATGGCTGCCGACTTAATTGAGAATTACGAACAATATGATGATGCTTTTCAATTCATTAGAGATGTTCCAGTAGACTGGGAAGACACAAAAGTTATAAATGCCAAAATAGGTCAATACTATACCGTAGCTAGGCAGGAAAGAGGTGGTAAGGATTGGTTTATTGGTAGTACAACCAATGAAGAAGAGAGAGTATTTGATTTAAATATGGATTTTTTAGATGAAAATATCACTTACAAGGCCACTATTTACCGAGACGCTGATGATGCTAATTGGGAAACAAACCCAACGGCTTACACTATTGAGGAGAGGGAGGTCAAATCAGGTGATGTTTTAGAAATTAAACTGGCTGCCGGAGGAGGCGCTGCGATTGCTATTAAAGCTATAGAGTGATTTTAGGAATTGGTTTTTAGCACATCCTAGTTGTTGAAGTGTAGAGCGAAACTCAAGTTTTATTGAGTTTCGCTTTTTTAATCAATCATTTTTTTCTGGTAAAGAAGACTAATTAACTCGGTGGCACTTTTACAGTCCGCTTTTTTAAGGATGTTGCTTCTGTGTTTTTCAACGGTTAATTTGCTAATGAAAAGGTCATCAGCAATTTGCTGACTCGTTTTACCTTTTTGAATTTCATGTATTATATCCCACTCTCTTTTACTGAATAGCAAATGGAAAGCATCAGCGTCATTTATTTTTTTGCTTTCATTTAGCTTATGCAGTGCCAATTCTATGCTGAGCTGAAGGTTTCTCTCATTGTAAGGTTTAATTAAGAAAGCAGCTGGTGATGTTTCAATAGCTCTATTACCTGTATTAGCATCAGAATATGCGCTAATATAAATCACAGCTACCTTCTTATTTTTTGTCAACATTTTAATGGTTTCAATACCGTCTTTTTCACCTTGTATGTTAATATCACATAAAATAAGGTGGACCTCATGTTGATTAAAAATAGCTAATGCTTGATCGGAGTTTTTTGCTATCCCCACTACTTTGTAACCACTAGACTGTAGCAATTGTGCTAGGTCATGAGCTATAATCAACTCATCTTCAATAATCATCACTACATTTTCCATTCTATTACTATCAGTGTTGTTAATCGTTTTCAACTATCACAAGATCTTGCTCTGAGAAAAATAATGGATTTAAATTTTTAAAACCTTTTCTTTTGGCACACTCATAAAGATAGCCTGATCTTCTTCCTCCAGTACCTCAATATTTCCTGAGAGCTGCTCAACAAGCGACTTAATAATAAAAACTCCAAAAGTAGCCGTGTTATGAAAATTCTCTTTCTTAATCCCCAACCCATTATCTTTTATTTTTATCTTTAAAAACTCTTCATCATCCTTAAGGTCGATTTCTACTATTAGATCATCTTTTTTACTGTGCTTAAATGCATTGGTGATTAGTTCATTTAAAATTAGGCCTAGAGGAATTGCTTTGTCAAGGGATAAAACCACTGGATCTATATTAAGCTTTACTTGACTACTTTTATAGGATGATTTAAAAGCTGTATTGAGGTTGTCGCATAAGTCTTGAATATACTCTTTGCAATTTACTTCGGTACTGTTGTCGTCCATATAAAGCTTTTGGTGTATGAGAGCAAGGGCTTGCATTCTTAATCTACCCTCCTTAAGAGCGGTTTTCGCTTGTAAATTCTGAAGAGAATTACTTTGAAGATTGAGAATGCTAGAAACGAGTTGAAGGTTGTTTTTAACACGATGATTTAATTCACGCATCAAAGTTTCAATTTTATTGTTTTTAAGCCTTAGCTCTTCATTTTGGCTGGTTATCTCCTCTTTTTGAGCATTAAGCTCTTCGGTTCTTTTATCTACTAGGTCTCTTAGCTTCTTTTGAATTCTCTTATTTTGATCGGCTCTATAATACATATAGGAGATACTTATCAGTATTAGCAGGGTGACCAAGCCGAATTGAAATGACTTTTTCTTATACCAAACGGGTAAAATAGTAATAGCTAGTTGTTCTCCTGTTTCGTTCCAAAATCCCTCATCATTTGAGGCTAAAAGCTTAAAGGTGTATTTACCAGCATCAAGTCCAGTGTAGGTGGTGTGTTTAATTGCCTCCGTGGGTCTCCAGTCATTGTCCATGCCTTCTAGCTGAAAACGATATTTATTTTTGTGACCATTAATGAAGTTTATAGCAGAGTAGTGAAGGGTGAAGGTATTCTGATCAGGTGGTAGAATAACTTCCTTTTTGTTGGTCTTACCTTTTATTAAGGATCCAATCTTTGTTATTATATGCTCACTATTAAAGATATCAATCTTATGAATATATACTTCTGGAGGAACAGAATTGGTGTTTAGTTGATTGGGATGAAAATGTATGAAATTACTATTTGTACCAAAATACAGCGTTCCATTTTTGTCTTTAAATGCCGCTCTTGCTGTAAAAACGATGTTTTCTATCCCATCGCTTTCATCATATATTTTTATATTTCCGTTCTGCAAAGCGGCTAGCCCGGCAGCTGTCCCTATCCATATTGTACCGTTGTCATCTACAACAGAAGAACTTATATTATTACTTGGAAGTCCATCTTTTAGGTAATAGTTGATAAATTTCTCCTTAACAGGATCAAATATTGAAAATCCGTAGGCAGTACTCAGAAGTATATTACCCTTTTTGTCTTCTGAGATATGATTAATTTTATCAAAAGGGAGACTGTTATTCTTTTTTTCACTGGTGTATCGTTTAAATGTATTTTGTGATTCATCAAATGCATAGAGACCAGTGTGAGCTCCGACCCATATTTGTTGTTTACTATCTTCAAAAATATCCGTTATGTATTGGTTTTTTACATTTGGTTGAATTTCGATAGGGCGGAAGTCTTCATCTTTGTTTTCTTTTAAGTACAAACCATACTGAGTATTACCTAGCCAGAGTCGATTTTTACTGTCATTAAGTAGTGCTAAATTAAATATATAATTTTTTTCTTTTTGCTGAACAGTGTGCAGGTCTTGCTTACGGGTATTAAGTTTTAGCATTTTTTGACTAAAAGATGCAATAAGAAAATGACTGCTGTCTATTTTTGTGATTTGATTCAAACGATTTGAGCTGATCTCATTAGCATCATAGTGTAAATTTTCTTTGACCTTTAAATTTGTTTTTTTACCAGTTTTTTTATTCCATATATAGAGACCGTCATAAGTTGATATGACTAAATGTTCATCATCTATATCATCAAAGTAAGTGACTTTTGCGTAGTAGTTACTTACAGCTGGAAGTGAAAGGCGTACTTGATTAAACTTTTGAAACTTTGCATTCCATTGGGCTATTCCTTCATTGTTTACACCTACCCATATGCTTTGCTGATTGTCCACATGCACACCGTATATATTATTTCCAGGAATAGAATTAGGCTGAGAAGCATCATGCATGATTCGTGTAAATTCTCCCGTCTTTTTATCTAGTATATTTAACCCTTCCATTGTGCCTATGAGGATTTTTTGAGAGTCTTCAGGATAGTATATCATAGAAAAAACCACGTTGTTCGAGATCGTGCTTACATTGTTTTCGTCCTTCTTGAATCTCCTGATCACTTTTTTTTCTAGAGGGTTGATTAAGTCTAAGCCTTCACCCGTACCTACGTACAAGCTATCATTGCCATCTTCGAAGAGCTCATATAAATATCCATGACTTAGGCCTTCATTATCAACAATTACAGATCCTATTCCATCAAATTTATTGGTCTCTAAATAATAAATATTAAGCCCTTTGCCAGTACAGATATACATACGCTTTTGATCTGTACTAATTACCATAGTTCTGACCACGTTGTCTAATAGTCCATGAGATATGTCATATCTTTTAAAATTACCCGTATCAGGGTTATATCGATTAAGACCATTGTTGGTACCAATCCAAAGATACCCTTCAGGATCCTCTATGATACCTCTCACATCGTTATTACTAAGGCTGTTAATCTGTCCTTCTTCATGTTGATACCTGATGAAGTTGTCATTTTCTTTTATGTATCTAGCCATACCTCCTCCGTAGGTACCAATCCATAAATTATCTTTTGAATCAACATACATTTCCCATATGTGATCATGAGGTAGAGAGCTTGAGTCTTCATGATTTTGTAGATAATGTTTGCTATAGCTGCCGTCATAACGAAAAAGACCGTTTTCACCACCAATCCATAGAAAACCGTCTCTCGTTTGCTCAATATCGTAGGGGGATGTTTGAAAAATGCCATGTTCCTTACCTAACGTTCGCCAGTTTTTATCCTGGGCATAGCATAATGCGACTATTAAAGTCTGAACACTAAGAGTAAAAATTAAAACAAGGATCTTCTTGATCATTAGAAGCTTCTTTTAAATAAATGTAAAACTATACAAAGAGCAGCCTCCATAAAATAGGTGGATTTCAGATAGTTCATGGTCTGTTATTGATAGTTCGAAAGCATCTTTTTTTAGGTGCCAGCTATTTCAATCTCATTTGTGATTTTAATATGAAATTAAGCCTATGAGTGAAAGTCATATCATTTGTCTTAACTAGCTAGCAAGTAGGGAAGAGAACCCTAACAAGTCAATACTTATAAATCGGTATTTTAAAGTGAATTTCATGATTTTCTCAAGTATTATTCTTAAAAATAAGAATTTCCGCTTGTAAAATTATCTTTTGTGTTAAATAAATATTGGTGTAGGGTCTTCATTAGCAGTTAATGTTTTGGTGTCATTGCATTGATTTTTCAAGAATAAATTGTTCCTTAGTAATATATTTAGCAATTTTAAAGCCTGTTTAAATGTCATTTAGACTGATAAGTTAATTTTAAAGTAGCCCGTCTAAATCCGCTAAACAGCAAATTGAAAAAAGCTTTTTACATTGAATCACATAACCATAAACTAAACTCAAATGAAGTTATCTTATGCTTTCCCTTTTATTGTCGCCGGACTTTTAATGTCCTGTTCTTCCAGTGATAAACAAGAAAATGATCGATCCGAAGCATTTAATAAAGCAAAAGAAGAGGTAAATCAGAATATACAAACTGTAATCGCAGAGGTGCCTTCTCCAAGCGAGTTGCCTTATCTACTACAATCTGCCGGCGTAGACTTCGATGCAGATCTAGTCCATGATGCCGCTAGAGCTGGCGAATATCAATCCAATAATAGCAAAGGATCGCTAGTTCTAGGTATTTATGCCACTGATATGGCTTATTTGGCTTTACATAATAATAACAAAGAAGCTTTAGCTATGGCTGAAAATGTCAAGCCTCTTGCTGAGCAGTTGAGGCTGACAGCGGCCTTTGATGCTGCAACACTTCAAAGATTAGAATCTAATTTATCTAGTAAAGACAGTATCGTAAGCATTGCTAATGAAATCGTTGATCAAGCAGATTCTCATTTGAGATCGGTCAATAGACCTAAAGCCGCCGCATTAGTTGTAGGGGGAGGTTTTATTGAAGGGCTTTACATTGGTGCTTATAAATTAAACAGTTTTCCTGAAGACCTTCTTCCTGAAGATTCTCGACTTTTACTTTTGTCTCCATTGGCACGTATTCTTCTCAACCAAAAGGACGGAGTAAAAGACTTGCTTAAAATGCTAGAATCCGTTCGTGAAGACCAAGAAACCAATGCAGTAGTAGAGCGCCTAAAAGATATTACTAAAACCTATGACAAGCTTGATGTGAAATCAAAGATTGAAGCTGGTGATGGTTATCAGTTGTTAAGAGACGACAATCTCATGCTGCTAAGTGAACAAATTATAGCGCTAAGAAATGCTATTGTCGAATAATAAATTGGGGGTAAACACCCCCTAATTTTATTCTTTAGTACAAAATTCTTTTGCTGAAGACATTACAAATTTCGTTACATATTAAACTATCTATTATTTTTACTAAGGTTATTGTAGATCCTCTTCTTCATTAGCCAGATTTAGAATAAGCTTAAAATTACATCTATGTGTTCAACTTCTAAATCAACCAGAAGGCCGAATTAATAAATTATTACCCCTGATTTCTAACTTTTAGCATATTATGAGTGAATCACTTTTGAAAGCATTAATTCGATTGTTCGTTATTATAGCGAAAGAAGATCGAGTAACCGAAGATGAGAAAAATACGATTCATCATTTTTTAAATGACCATTTAAGCGATCAGCTTGCTGATAAATATTTTAAACTTTTTCTACAGTTAGCAGAAGGGATAGAGCAGGGTACTTATCTTAAAAGCCTTGAGGAAGAAAATAAAGAAATCCAGTCTATCTGTACTGCGATCAATCAAGAACTCGCCTACCATCAAAAATATGTTCTGATATTAGAACTCGTAGAACTCATTGTCTCTGATGGTGAAATTTCTGATGGTGAATTAGAAATTCTAATCACCGTAGCTGAAAGTATAAAAATCCCAAAAGAAACTGTCGACATTATCATTGCTTTTGAATCAGGTAAAAATCCTCTTGATTTTGATAGCGAACATTTTCTTTTAGTCACAAGCCATGAAATAGAAGTAAAAGATGGAGTGAAACAATTGAAGCTCAACGAGATTTCTGGTTTTTTCACAGTGTTGAGGTTGCCAAATGCCAATTTATACTTTCTTAAGTATATTGGGCAAAGCAATATAACTATCAACGGCAACCCCTTGCGCCCTAATGTGGCCACCGTATTTGCATCAGGAGCTACTGTAAAAGGCGAGCATCTTACTCCAATTTACTATGGTGACCTAATTGGTAAGTTTAAACTAGAGGAGCAAACAGATACGATTAGTTTTGAAGCAAGGGATATTTCTTACAAATTTCCAAATGGAGCGATCGGATTGCAAAATGTAGTCATACGGGAGGAGAGAGGTAAGCTAATTGCTTTAATGGGTGCTAGTGGCGCTGGCAAGTCAACTTTACTGAATGTACTCAATGGCAACGAAAAGCCTTATCAAGGGGAAGTAATTATCAATGGTATCAACATCTATGAGGAGCCTGAAAAGATGGAAGGTATGATCGGCTATGTACCACAAGATGACTTGCTCATAGAAGAACTGACTGTTTATGAAAACCTTTATTTTGCTGCCAAACTATGTTTTTCTAATAAGTCTCAAGACGAAATTAATGAATTAGTAAAAAAGACGCTGACTGACCTCGGTTTGCAAGAAACTGCAGACTTAAAAGTGGGTTCACCTCTGGAGAAGACAATATCAGGAGGACAAAGAAAGCGACTCAATATCGGTCTTGAGCTACTGCGAGCACCAGGGGTGCTTTTCGTAGATGAACCTACTTCTGGCTTATCATCCCGAGATTCAGAAAATATAATGGATCTTCTCAAAGAATTGAGCCTAGAGGGTAAAATGGTGTTTGTAGTAATTCATCAACCTTCTTCGGACATTTTTAAAATGTTTGATAAGCTCGTAATTCTTGATGTAGGAGGTTATCAAATATTTTACGGTAACCCTGTCGATTCGATCATTTATTTTAAGAATCGTATTAATATGGTGGATTCAGAGGAAGGAGAATGTCCTACCTGTGGAAATGTTAATCCCGAACAGGTATTCAATATCATTGAAACGAAAGTACTCAACGAATACGGTAGGCCTACGCCTGAAAGAAAAGTATCACCAAAGAAATGGAATGAGTTCTTTAATCAATATCAAAGTTTTCAGCCGATTAAGCACTCTGTCGATCCTCCAAGTACCAACCTTAAGATACCTAACTGGGTGAGTCAGGTTATGATATTCACAAAGCGCGACTTTTTGGCCAAGTTAGCAAATCGGCAGTACTTGTTGATCAACTTACTTGAGGCTCCATTACTAGCTGCATTACTAGCTTTCATAGTAAGGTATTATCCCGCTAGTGAGCCAGAGGCTACTTACCTCTTTAGTGATAATATCAATATTCCAGCCTATTTCTTTATATCGATTATCGTGGCCTTGTTCATGGGACTGACGATGAGCGCAGAAGAAATCATCAAGGATCGTAAAATATTGAAAAGAGAGTCTTTTCTGCATCTTAGTAGAAGTTCATACCTTTCTTCTAAGCTGATTATTTTATTTGGCTTCTCGGCGATACAAACTTTGGCCTATGTGCTGATAGGAGACTTTATTCTCGAGATTGATGGAATGAACTTCTATTTTTGGGCAATTTTATTTACCACAGCATGTTTTGCAAATTTGCTAGGACTCAACATTTCAGCCGCTTTCAATTCAGCGGTGACTATTTACATCCTCATCCCAATACTACTTATCCCTCAGCTGATGTTGAGTGGAGTAGTGGTGAAATTTGATTACCTTAATCCGACCATTTCTAATGTAAAGAATGTCCCATTAGTGGGTGATATTATGACTTCACGATGGGCTTTCGAAGCTTATATGGTAGCACAATATACCCGCAATGACTACAATAAATACCTCTATCCTATGGATAGAAAGATGGCTCAAGCAGAATATATGTCTTCATTTTATTTGGTAGAGCTGGAAAAAGTACTTGCTGAAAGCTTGCAGCTATACAATACCAAGGATAGGCCAGAAGACCAATTTGAAAATAATTTACAACTGCTACAAAATGAAGTTAGCATTCTGCTTAAAAAATTCGGTGAAGAGCAATTCCCTGATGTAGATTACATTAACCCACAGTATTTTGATTTGGATATGGCCAATCAATTAACAGCCTTCTTTTTGATCTTGAGACGGGTCTATGATAACGAGTTTCTCGAGCATGAATCTATGAAAGAGCGTGTGCTTGGCCGAATGACAGATACGCCTCAAAAAAATAGTCGCTTCACAAAACTCAAGCAAGACTTTCAAAATAAAGCTATTGGTGAGTTGGTGAGGAATACTCAAATTAGAGATAGAGTAGTACGAGAAGATGGGCGATTGATACAGAAAATATATCCGATATATATGGCGCCCAATCAGGGAAATATAGTGGATTATAGAGCGCCTTTATTTTCCCCAGAAAAGATGTTTTTTGGGGTGAAAATGGATACCTTCTGGTTTAATTTGCTTGCTATTTGGATCATGACCATCGTGCTATATACTACCCTTTACTTCGACTTACTTCGTCGATTGTTGAGAAATTAGGGTTTTATTAAATGGATATTGGTTGATAAAAGTGTGGTTGGATTTATTTTAAAGATAGTACTTCACCTATGATAAATATATTGCGCAGAGATAGAAGAGGTTGTCCTGTCGGTACAACTTGAGTATAGCCAATATACACTAGGTGCTTTTAAGGCAATTTAAACCTGATTAGAAAATCAATATTGCAAAAACTCATTTGATCATCACGGTTTTACTTTTAGATATGAATATGATTAGCATGGCTTAGTAAGATGATAATTCTTCTATTCACGAAGATACCTCCAATATTTTACAGCTTTGGTAAGTGGATAAGGAGTGATGGTGACTAGAAATTTAAAAGATTTCAAAACGTTAAAATGCCAATCTTAACAGCACATCAGTTGGTGAAAACTCCTAAATAACTTAATGGATCTATATTTAGCTCATTTTTTCCATTATCTCTAAAAACTTGCATGCTACTCTTATCCATTGAATGTTTCAAGATTGATGAGCATTTATGTAAAAATGTTTCGAATCATTTGGATTTGTCAAAACAAGCTTCAATCTTTGATCTAAGATGTTTTCTACAATATCACATATCGCCAATTTTTCAATCAGCCTTCCCGTGCTGAGTAGGCGTACTTTGTCCAATACACTCGTCCCGAGTAGGTATAGGGCAGGCTTCAGGAGCTAGTTGCTCAACCTCCATCTATAGTCTTCATTGTGAAGATTATACCCCATACATATTTCATTACAATTATTTCATACCCCATAATTTTCATTGATTATGAAAAAGGGAAAATTACCTTTTATCGTCATTAAAGCTACATCGGCTCACTATAAATGGGCTGAGACTATTGCTGCAGAAATGGAAGAGTCTGCCAAAGCTCGTGGAACAGGTATTGCTAAGCGTAGTCCTGATTATCTAAGAGCCAAAATGCAAGAGGGAAAGGCCATTATTGCCTTTACCTACAATGACGAATGGGCGGGCTTTTGCTATATTGAAGCTTGGCAGCATGAACAGTATGTGGCCAATTCAGGCCTCATTGTAGCGCCGAAGTACCGAAATCAAGGCCTCTCACAGAAAATCAAGGAGGAAACCTTTAAGCTCAGCCGTAAAATGTACCCCAATTCTAAAATCTTTGGATTGACAACAGGTGCAGCAGTGATGAAAATTAATAGTAAGCTGGGGTATTTCCCTGTTGCCTACCAAGACCTTACGCATGATCCTCAATTCTGGCAAGGCTGTCAGAGCTGTGTCAATTATAACATTTTACAGCAAAAGGAGCGCAAAAACTGTCTTTGTACAGCCATGCTTTATGATGTGTCCTCATCCCACAAAGAAAAAAATAAAATGGCATTGCGGCCTGATTTTCAACAAAGGCTTCGCCTTTTCAAGCGTTGGGTTCGATTTAAAAAGCACCTATTGCTTAAAAATAAAAATAAGCCTTTGCAGCTGGCTTTTGGTTCAGGGAGAAATCAACCATTAAAATAGCATCAAATGCAATCCATGACCCAATTATAAAAAATAAAAGCCTGTAACAATTTGATGATAGTTCTTGGGCTCACTTAAAAAACTATAAAAGAAAAATTTCCATAAAATCAACCGCTTCAAGCAGCAGCTATGCGGGAAAAATAAAAATAATTAGATATGAAAAAGGTAGTTTTAGCATATAGTGGTGGTTTAGATACAAGTTTTTGCTCGCTTTACTTGAGTCAAAAAAAGGGCTATGAAGTGCATGCTGTCATGGTCAATACTGGAGGACATTCTGCTCAAGAATTAAAGGAAGTTGAAAACCGTGCATTGAAACTTGGCGTTGCGAGTTTTAGCTTGCTCAATGAGACCACCGCTTTTTGTGAGCAGTTGATTAAGTACCTCATTTTTGGGAATGTATTGAAAAATAATACTTACCCCCTTTCAGTGAGTGCTGAGCGTATCTTTCAGGCTCGTGCTATCGCTCAGTTTGCACTTAAAAAAGGGATTTCTACTATTGCACATGGCAGTACAGGAGCTGGTAATGACCAAGTACGATTTGACATGGTATTTCAGGCGCTCATCCCTGAGGTTGAAATCATCACACCTATTCGCGATCTTCAATTGAGCCGAGAGGAAGAAATTGAGTTTCTGCGGTCTGAAGGGGTAGATTTCAACTTTGAAAAGGCCAAATATTCTATCAATGCTGGTATTTGGGGCACGAGTGTAGGTGGGCAAGAAACGCTTAATTCATTAGGTAGCCTTCCCGAAGAAGCATGGCCGACGCCGCAATCTAAGTTTGAGCCTGAGCAACATACACTTACTTTCACCAAAGGTGTGCCTACAGCTATAGATGGTGTGCAATTATCTCTTCCTGAGTTGATTATGCAATTGAAGTCTTTTGCTGCACCTTTTGGAATTGGTAGGGATGTACATGTGGGTGACACCATTATTGGCATTAAAGGGCGAGTGGGTTTTGAGGCTGCAGCACCCATGATTTTGATTAAATCACATGAACTTTTGGAAAAACATACGCTTACCAAATGGCAGATTTTTCACAAAAAGCAATTGAGTGAATTTTATGGCACCCATTTGCATGAAGGCCAATACATGGATCCTGTTATGCGCGATATAGAAGCTTTCCTACAGCAGTCGCAGCAAAGAGTGATCGGTATGGTGAGTTTTGTGCTACATCCCTACCGTTTCGAACTGTTGGGTATTGAGTCGGATTACGACCTCATGTCAGCGGATTTTGGAACCTATGGAGAAATGAACCGCGGCTATACTGGCGATGACGTGAAAGGCTTTACGAAAATTTTCGGCAATCAAACTGCCATGTATCACCAGCTTACAAAAAAAGATGCTTATGTGCCTGAGCCATCATCATTTGAAGCTTAAAAGATAGTTCTATGCCAAATTCATCTCAATCCAATAAAATTTCAAAGGTCAAGGTCGCTGTTGTAGGTGCTGCAGGCTATGCAGGAAGCGAGTTAGTGCGCCTCTTGCTACATCATCCGCAGGTTGATTTGCGCCTCATTTATAGCCGTAGTCAGGCTGGAATGAGACTCGATAGCGTGCACCCTGATCTTATAGGGGAGTCCAAATTAGTCTTTACCGACCGATGGGATGAGGAGGGTTTAGAGGCCGTATTTCTAGCATTGCCTCATGGTCAAAGTAAGCAGTTCATCCAAGATCATGAACTTTCCGATCGAATGCTCATTATTGACCTGAGTACTGATTTTCGTGATCAGTCTCACGGCTTCGTTTATGGACTGCCTGAGCTCAATGCTGAGTTGATCAAGAAAAGTAAGTTCATTGCCAATCCCGGCTGTTTTGCTACCGCCATCGAGCTAGCCTTACTACCTCTGGCCACTTCTGGCGCCAGTCCAGATATTGTCCATATACACGCTCTTACGGGTAGTACTGGCGCGGGAGTGAGTCTAACCGAAACCACTCATTTTAGCTATCGAAAAGATAATTTATCTATCTATAAACTGTTTGATCATCAGCATCTTGAGGAGATTTATCAGAGCTGTAAACAAGCCAACGAATCCTTTGATTCGGAGATTTTATTCGTTCCTTATCGCGGGCCTTTTACCCGCGGTATTTGGGTAACCTTGACTGCAGCTACCGAATTGTCGGAGGAAAAACTTACTCATCTCTATCGCAATTATTATGAAGAGAAGGTTTTCACCCATGTGTCGAGTCAAGAAATTTCGCTCAAGCAGGTGGTCAATACCAATAAATGTATCCTGCATGTGCAAAAGAAAAAGGGGCAGCTCGTCGTTTGTGCCGTTATCGACAATTTACTTAAAGGTGCTGCAGGTCAAGCGGTACAAAACTTCAATTTGGCCATGGGTATCAATGAATCAATGGGGCTTCAATTAAAGTCGGTCGTATGGTAAGTTTTGCGTGGGATGAGGGGGTAGCTCATCCTTAACCCTACATTTAGCCTGAAGTGAGACTTGAAAATGATTTTGTACGAAGTACAATTGAAGAGTAAAACTTAAAATTTATCATCCGTGATTCTAAGGGCAGGAAACTGTCTAATATTAGAACATGGGAATCAGAGGCAAGAAGTATAAAAGAGGAGTAAAACTTAAAATTTGTCATCCGTGATTCTAAGGGCAGGAAACTGTCTAATATTAGAACATGGGCACCAGAGGCAAGAAGTATAAAAGAGGAGTAAAACTTAAAATTTGTCATCCGTGATTCTAAGGG
>JAFIEW010000189.1 GCA_020832375.1 Cyclobacteriaceae bacterium | reverse complement strand
TACTTAACTTCATTTTTCTTACCTAACTCAACCATGCGATTAAGCATGTCATCTGAAACCATGAAGTTTTTACGATAATCTTCATATTCCATCTTTTTGAGTTTATCTCTGTTTTCGTCTACATATTCGAGAACAAACTCTCTTATTGTGTTACTAATAAACAAAGCGTTCATATATCTACTTACCCCAGTGGTATCTCGCGGCACAAAGTAGTCAGGCATAATACCGCCTCCCCCATAGACAATTCTTCCCTTCGTAGTTTTATATTGAAGAGAATCTGCAAAATCGATACTATCTGCACTAAAAAATTCACCTTTCTCAAATCGTTTTAAGAGGTCTGAGGCATAGTCGTCATCCTCAGAATAAGGCTTCTGAATTGATCTACCACTAGGAGTATAATAACGAGAAATAGTAAGTCTAAGCTCAGATCCATCATTTAAAGAAATTGGCATTTGAACCAACCCTTTGCCGAAAGATCTTCTACCTACCACCAGTCCCCTGTCATTGTCTTGTATGGCGCCCGATACAATCTCACTCGCAGATGCACTACCTTCGTCTATCAATACAATAATCGATTTATCCTCAAAATCACCTTTTCTAAACGCCCTAAACTCAGAATTAAAACGTTCCTGTTTTCCTTCAGTATAAACTATCATTCTATTGTCAGCTAAGAACTCATCAGCGATATGAACCGCTTTGTCCATATATCCGCCAGGATTTCCTTGTAAATCAAGTACTAACTTCTTCATTCCAGCTTCCTTGAGTGATTTCATTGCTTGCTTAAACTCATCGTAGGTTGTAGCAGAGAAACGAGAAATCTTCAAATACCCAATTTCATCGTCTACCATATATGAAACATCTACACTATACTGTGGTATTTTATCTCGTGTGATAGTGAAGTTAATAATATCATCTGCCCCTTGTCGAAAAATTCCTAATTCAACTTTAGATCCTTTTGGGCCTCTTAATAATTCAAATACTTTCCTGTTAGTAATCTTAATGCTAGCAACATTTTCCCCATCTACTTCCACAATCTTATCTCCAGGTAATATACCTTCTCTTTCTGAAGGTCCCCCACTAAGAGGCGCCACTACTAAAATTGAATCTTTCATGATGGTAAATTCAACTCCTATTCCGTCAAAACCACCTTCTAGCTCCGCTTTAGCAATTTCTAGATCTTTAGAATTGATATAAACAGAATGAGGGTCTAGCTTTTCCAGCATTTTTGTAATGGCATTTTCTATAAGCTCATTAGTATCTACCTCATCTACATAGTCCCTCTCAATATATCCGAGAATTTCACGGAACTTCATAACACCGCTTATAAGATCGCTATCTTTTTTATCACTGCTTGCGAAGGTTGCTCCAATTAACATCCCAGCCGCAATAGCCAGTGCTAATAATAGGGGTAAACCTATTTGAAATTTTGTGTTTTTACTACTCACTTGGTTCTATTTTAATTCTTATTAATTCTTGCCTGAAAATCTATATATGTCTCAATTGCGTTCCAAAATATATTCTCAAGGCTTTTTATCTAAAATCTACAAAAAATTATTGATGACTAGGGGATTAGTTTAAAAGCTAAGCGTTTTATTACATAAAATTAGAATTACATCCTTTTAACCACATAGTAGGTGGCTTGTTTCAATATTTTATGGATAGACTCATTTTTATCTTAAAGCGTCTATTTTCAATTTCTATTAGCCAAATATGCCCAAGCTTGCTTTTTAAGTAGTGGACAACATTTATACCTTGGATCGCCAGTATATTGATAAACGGCTTCAATTATCTTTACCACCTTGTCAATACCCCATAAATCTAACCATTCGAAAGGTCCTTTGGGGTAATTTGTTCCTAGCTTCATTCCCAAATCAATGGATGCTGGATCTGCAGTACCTTCCATCCAGGTATAATATGCTTCATTGATTAGCATGCATATTATGCGAGGGCTAACCATTCCTGGACCATCGGCAACCCATCTTATAGGCTTAGCAATCAAGTTTTGAAGTATTTCTTTTACAGCTTCTTGCTCATCATAAATATCCGCAATACTCATTTCCAATATTGGACTTGTAAAGGAGCCGGGAAGGGAGTTGATGCCTATTTTGATACCTTCAAATTCAGGGAAATAGTGAATCTCTTCAGTAATACTCTGAAATACACCATCTTGCACGAGTATTAAGTTATGGTACTCATCGATACCTGCAGGAAGAATATCCTCAGCATCAGGACAAAATAATATGATCTGTTTATTAGATTTGTTTTTAAAACCATTGAGGTCGCAATCACGAATCAAAGTAAAATCTCCTCTTAAAAACCCTAAAATATCTTTTTTGTGCTTAGCATTTGGTATACAAACAACTACTTCCATTGATTATTGAAATAATGATACGATAGTAAATTTAATGAATGCAGATGTAAAAACAATCCGATTTTCTGTTAATCTTCATTAGGAATTTAGAATTCACACCTAAATAAGTAACTTTCCGCAAAAATGGAGAAGTAAATTAGGTGTTTGATAGATTGTTTGTAAAGGTAGCCTTATTGGCTCTTTTGGTTAAGATTAGAGGTCAAATGAAAAAAAACAGAAGAATTCTAAGTATTTTTACCCACATCTAATAGAGGTTATCACGAATTATTGATTATGTGAGGAAAATTGGTTGACCTTAGT